>CANRAI010000010.1 GCA_947628555.1 uncultured Clostridia bacterium
ATTATCCACTGCAAAAGAAACATCATACGCTCGAATTTTTGCGTACGATTCCTCATTTAAGACCGCGTACGAAGTATTTCGAGGCTGTTTTTGCCGTCCGCAACAAGCTTTCTTTTGCGATTCACAATTATTTTCAGGAACACGGCTATAAATATGTGCATACTCCCATAATCACGGGCAGCGACTGCGAAGGCGCGGGCGAGATGTTCAGGGTTACCACAATGCCGTGGAATCCGGACAGTAAAACGGAGCGGGAATATTTTGCGCAGGATTTTTTCGGCAGGCGGGCGAATTTGACCGTTTCGGGTCAGCTCGAAGGCGAAATGGCCGCAATGGGGTTGGGGAAGATTTATACTTTCGGGCCCACATTCCGTGCGGAGCATAGCAACACGACAAGGCACGCAGCGGAATTTTGGCAGATTGAGCCGGAAGTCAGTTTCGCCGATATTCACGATATTATCGAAATTGCCGAAGAATTTATCAAATATATAATAAAATATGTTCTCGAACATTGCTCGGAAGAGCTTGCATACTTCGACGAGCGCGTGGAAAAAGGACTTATTGATAAACTTAATCACGTAATTTCCAGCGATTTTGCCAAGGTCACCTATACGGAGTCCGTTGAAATTCTTCAAAAGTCGGGCAGGGAATTCAAATTCCCCGTAAATTGGGGGTGCGACTTACAGACCGAACATGAAAGATATCTGACCGAAGAATACTTTAAAAAGCCCGTTTTCGTCGTAGATTATCCCGCGGAAATCAAGTCGTTCTATATGAAACAAAATCCCGACGGAAAGACCGTAGCCGCGACAGACCTACTTGTGCCGGGCATAGGAGAAATAATAGGTTGCAGCGAACGCGAAGCTGACCTTAACAAGCTTGTAAACGCTATGAAGATTCGCAATATGCCTCTCGAAGCGTACGGCGAGTATTTGGATTTGCGTAAATTCGGGTCTGTTCCGCACAGCGGGTTCGGTCTCGGACTTGAAAGAATTATGATGTACGTCACGGGCGTGCAGAATATAAGGGATACGCTTTTGTTCCCCAGAACGGTAGGCAGCCTTTAAGGTTTTACGATATGAAAAATAAAATTTGCGTAATATTTACGGGCGGAACGATAGGTTCGTACGCCAGCGGCAATACGGTCGATCTTACTGTTGAAAACAAAGCCGCGTTGATAGAAGAATATAAAAAACTCTATGGCGGCGATGTGAAATTCGACGTCTTGCGTCCCCTTGATATTCTCAGCGAGAATATACAATTTACCGATCTCGACGCCATGGCTGCATGCCTGCGCGCGGTGAATAAGTCCAAATACGACGGCATAATTCTAACGCACGGCACGGATACGCTTAGTTTCACAGCGACGCTTTTCAGTCAGATTTTCTGCGACGTGCCTATTCCCGTCGTATTCGTTTCGGCGCTTTATCCTTTGAACGACAGCCGCAGTAAGGGCGTTGAAAATTTTGCCGGCGCGGTTTCGTTCATAGAAAACGAGGGGTTGAGCGGAGTTTTCGTTTCCTTCACCAACGATAACGAAAACCTGCGTATCCACCTTGCGAGCAGAATAACCGTCGCCGAACAGATAAGCGGCAACTTTTCAAGCGTCATGGGCGCGCCGCTATGCGAGCTTGTAGATGGAAAATTTATCTATCCCGAAAGCCCGTATATTCCCAAAAAAGAGGAGATTGCAAAGCCCCGTCAGCCCTACGGCAGATATTCGCTTTGCAAGGACATCGTCACAATAAGGGCGCGTTCTTTCCTCGATTTCAGCTATTACAACTTCGGGCAAAAAAAGCCTCGCGCGGTTATAATCGAGCTGTATCACAGCGGAACGATTTGCACCGCGGGCGAGGAAACGAACGTCCTTAAATTCATAGATTATTGCGGGAAGTTGGGCATAAGCGTTATTTTGTCGCCCGTCGATAGCAAGGCGAGGGTCTATGCCAGCGCGTTCGAACTGAAAGACAAGTGCATACTCGCATATGATACGAGTTTTGAAATGACCGTGATAAAGGTTATGCTGGCGCTCGGAGAGGATAAAGATATCGAAACGGAGCTGAAAAAGAACAACTTCTTCGAAAAAATCCACGGCGAGTAAATTAAATTTTAATATAACTGCCCTGATTCCCTTTGGCAAGACGGGAATTGGGGTTATCGTTTTTTAAAAGGAATAAATCTATGAAAAAAATTGTATCAATCGACGGAATGTGCTGCGAACGTTGCGCGAAACGCGTTGAGGACAAACTTTCGACGGCGAAAAACGCTGTTTCGGTTGACGTCAAATTCAAGAAAAAAATTGCGGTTATCCGCAGCCGCGAGGAAATTTCCGATGAGGAAATAAAGGCGCTTGTGACCGATGCGGGTTACTCAGTGACGGGCATTGAAACGAAGTGACAAACAAAATCATTTTGTGACAATATACGTTAATATAACGCTTTGACATATTTGCATATAGGGCATTATAATTAAAAGCGGAGGTGGACCTGTGCAGGACACAATGCTTTTAGACAGACGTACTAAGGATTTGGTGCGCGAGTACGTTCCAGAGGGCGACGTTCTCGACAGCATAGTATGCTTTTTTTCCATATTTGCCGACCACACTCGGGTTAGAATGTTGTCCGCGCTTGCGATTTCCGCAATGTGCGTAACAGACCTTTCGCGCGTTTTGAGTATCAACCAAACGACGGTTTCACACCAGCTTCGGCTTTTGAAAAACCTTGGAATAGTTAAATGCGAACGGAACGGCAAGATAATTTTTTATTCCCTTGTCAACGACCTTGTCAACGACGTGATGTTAAAGGGAGTGGAATTTTTGGGATATTGAAAAACGGGAGCGCAGGCTCTCGTTTTCATCTATGAATTTTTTTTCAAACAGTTGCATTTTTTGTCAAATAATGTTATATTTTTGGTAAAATATGGCATTTGAGGCAAAAATATGAAGTTCCGCAGCTCGGTTTTCAAATTTTTTGCAACTCTTGCGGCGATATTTTTGTTTTTTGCCAGCGCGTGCTACAATCCGCAAAAGGATAACGGCGCCGACGGACCGCAGGAACAAACAAAGTACAGAATAACCTTTTATCTGAACGGTGGCGCTTTCACAGGAGAATTTCCGAAAGAATTTTACGCGGGCGAAAGCGTGGAACTTCCCGTTCCCGAAAGAGAAGGGCATAATTTCGGGGGCTGGTATGATAACGCCGATTTCAATGGTGCAAAGTATTTAGTTCTCGAAGGTAAATACGCGAACTGCGATAAGTTTTTTTGGGCAAAGTGGGAAGTAAAAAAGGATACTTCCGAGCCTAAGACCCCCGAAATATTTAAAATTATTCTTATACTCAACGGCGGTTCTATCGACGGCGAAGTTCCCGAAAACTACGCCGCCGGGAAAAGAATTGTTCTGCCGGAGCCTTATAAATTCGGATATATTTTCGGCGGGTGGTACGATAATATAGAATTTAACGGCGAAAAAATTACGGAAATTACAGAAGATTCTTCGGGCGACAAAATTTTTTACGCCAAATGGATTATCGTTGACGAAGAAACCGAAAAATTTAAAATAAATTATAATCTTAACGGCGGCGGCTTCGCAGGAGATTTTCCCACGGAATACTTCAAAGGCAAAAGGCTTAAATTGCCCGTTCCCGTCTATGACGGTTATGTTTTCGCTGGCTGGTTCGACAATGAGAAATTTTACGGTAACGCAATTCTTGAAATCGACGAAACTTTTTCCGGCGATTTGAATCTCTATGCGAAATGGGAGAAAAAGGAAGAAGATTCTTTGAAAATTCTTCGTTCCTCAGGCTATGAAGAAGGAGCTTTCGTAGAGGTCGAGGCTTTGCCGAATTCGGACATTTCCGATTATTCTGCCGAATACCGCCGCGAGGACCGCCCGTCTGAATGGAATTCGGTCGATAAAGAACTTTTGCGCTTTTGCAACGGTTACGTACGTATCGACATTACGGGCGTCGCGGCGGGCAGATACGGAATAAGGATTTACGCCCGCGGGAAATCTGCCGATGTTTCTGATATTTCCGTAACTTCTTTCGACCGTTCGGGTTACGCTCATTTCAATAACAAAATCGACGGCGTGGGCGCTTATTCCGCGGACGGAACGCCGAAACCAAACGCAAAAATTATCTATGTTTCAGAGCAGACGAAAGATTCCGTCGAACTCCGACTGGACGACAGGGTCTATTGCGGCATTAAAAATATATTCAACGCTGCGGAAAAATTCAACGGAACTCCGCTCATCGTAAGGATAACCGGCAGGCTGGTTGCGGAAAATTTGGCGCTGTCGGGCGCAGTCGGCGTAACCATTGAAGGGATTGGAAGCGACGCGGAAATCGTCGGAAACTTAAAATTCAACAAATGTAGCTTCCTTGAAATAAGAAATCTGACTTTTTCGGATTATAATGGCGCGGCGTGCGGGTTTTTCGGTGAAAATTCCCGCATTTGGATTCATGATAACGAATTCAAGGAGAGAATTGCTTCCCTCGAAAATTCCGAAAGGGCTTATGCTTTGAATTTTCAAAGCGGCGATTTCGTTACGGTTTCGTATAACGTATTTGAATCAAGCCGTGCGGAAAAAATCGAAAACGGCAATGAAACGTTTCAATTTTTTACTTTGCACCATAATATCTATAAAAATTCCGAAAGTTGTGCGGCGGGGAAAGTCAATCTGCACGTTTATAACAATTTCTATTCTTGCGAGGGAAATGGCGGCAGTCCGCTTTCTTTAAGCGGGGAGGCGTACGCATTTATGGAAAACTGTTATATGCTCGGTTGCCCGATTGCGCCATTCAGACTTGAAAACTCATTTATAAAAATATGGAATTGCCTGTTTGAAAACTGCGCCACCCTCTCAGGTTACGGAATTTTTATAGCCGAGTCGAGGGATGATAGTTATGCCGCCCTTCATTTTTTCGACACGGATAACAGCGTATTCTACTATGACTATTATGAGCATAAGTCGGCGGTCGAGAAGATGAACAATCCGCAGGAACTGGAAGCCCTCCTTCAAGCGCTTGCGGGTGTTTTAAAAGTATAAATATTTGGACCTGCCCTAAAAATTTTTTAAAAGGCGGGTTCTTTTAGTATAGGTAATTGCAAAACACGCACGGTTGTGTTAAAATAATATCAGGTATTATGGACGTAATAAGGGAAAAGCTTAAACTTTTGCCGGACAACCCGGGTGTTTATATAATGCTTGACAGCTATTCCAACGTAATTTACGTGGGAAAGGCGAGGGTTCTCAAAAACAGGGTAAGGCAATACTTCCACAACAGCCCGAAACCGGAAAAAGTTTCGAAAATGGTTGAAAACATTGCCGATTTCAACTATATTATCACTTCGTCGGAAATCGACGCTTTGGCGCTTGAAAACAATCTGATAAAAAAATACAAGCCCAAATACAACATACTTTTAAAGGACGACAAGACTTATCCGTATATTAAAGCGGATTTAAGGGAAGATTTTCCGAATTTTTATATAACGAGAAAAATAAAAAAGGACGGTTGCAGATATTTCGGACCTTTTATGGGCGGCATAAACTGCAACGATATTTTAGATACGCTTCAACTTACATTTTGCGTGCGGCTGTGCCATACGGCAATCAATTCAAAGCCCAAGCGCGAATGTCTTAATTATCATATCGGGCGCTGTACGGCGCCTTGCGCGGGCAAAATTTCAAAAGAGGAGTACGCCGTCCAGGTTAAAAAGGCGTTGAATTTTTTGGACGGAAACCTTAAAGAAGCTGAGGAATTGCTCAATTCCAAGATGCTTTCGGCAGCAGAAAGCGAGAATTTCGAGCTTGCTCTCGACTACAAAAATAAGCTGGCGATGCTTTCCAAGCTCGAAGCTAAACGGCTGCCATCGCTTAATAAGGCGATTGACGCCGACATAATAGCCTATGCCACAAACGACCTGTATTCGGCGGTCAACATTTTAATCACCCGAAAGGGGATTATGCAGGGCGGGAGCAGCTTTGCTTTGGACGAAGCGCATATCTCCGACGGCGAGGCAGTGACAAGCTTTATCGCGCAGTATTATTCCCACCACGAAGTGCCTTCCGAAATAATCGTCGAAGAATTTTGCGAAAAGGAACTTATACAGAGCTATTTCAAGGAAAAATTCGGCAAATCCGTGGAAGTGACTTTGGCAAAACAGGGGGATAAATTCAAACTTTTGCAGATGGCGAAGCAAAACGCCGCAGAATATCTTGAAAAATCGGTTGATAAAATCCGTCACAAAGACGATATGACCGTGAACGCCTGCAAACGTTTGCAGGAAATCCTTAAACTTAAAAACTACCCTCGCAGAATGGAATGTTACGATATTTCAAATATCAGCGGCGTAGATAAAGTCGGTTCGATGGTCGTTTTTATCGACGGCGAAGCGGACAGAAACAGTTATAGGAGATTTAAAATTAAAACCGTCGAGGGCGCGAACGATTTTGCCTCACTCCAAGAAGTGCTTTCAAGGCGGCTGGATAAGTTGGGTACGGACGAAGAGGAAAAATTTCCCAAGCCCGACCTGATAATTATCGACGGCGGCAAAGGACAACTATCCGCTGTAAATGAAATTTTCGCGGATAAAGGAATCGAAGGGATAGAGCTTATTTCGCTTGCCAAGCGCGAGGAAGAGGTTTTCACGCCGTATTCCGACGAAAGCGTCAAAATCTCCCACAGGGATTATTCGCTTAAAATGTTGCAGCGGATACGCGACGAAGCGCATAGATTCGCCATAACGTATTTCAGAAATCTTCATTCAAAACGCAATTTAAGTTCTGTCTTGTCCGAAATAGCGGGCGTCGGAAAGGTAAGACGGGCGGCGCTTATGGAAAAATTCGGCACTTTGGACAAGATTCTGAATGCTACCGAGGCCGAACTTTCAGAATGTGAGGGCATCAGTCCCGCCATAGCTAAAAACATCAAGGAATATCTGGAAAACAATCTATGAAAATAAATTGCGGGCTGATTGTATCCGACTTTGACGGCACTTTAATAGACGATAATCAAAGAATTTTGCCCGAAGTCAGGGAGGCGATAGACGATTATGTGCGTGCGGGCGGAATATTTGCCGTTTGTACGGGCAGGATGTTGAATTCCATACTTCCGCAAGTACGCGCTCTCGGTTTAAAAGGACTTGTCATCGCCTATCAAGGGACGGTTATCGCCGATATCGAAACGGGAAAAATCATAAGAAACGGCGGTATGGACCATTATGCCATTGCGGAGATATGTAAGAATATAGAAGAACTCGGGCTCGGCGTGAACGTTTATTGCGACGATAAAATTTATACCGATTACCCCGAGGACAACGTTTACATAAGCCGTTACGAGAGGATAATAGGCGTTAAGGCTACGCACCTCGACCGAAAAATGTCGGAGTTTGTTGCGGAAAACAGACTTTTCTGCCAAAAAGTGATTACGCTGGTTCCTGAAAACGAACGTAAGAAGGTCTATGACGAACTTTCCCGTCGGCTGGGCGACAGGTTTGACGTGACTTGCAGCGCTACCGTGCTTGTAGAAGTTTCGCCTTTGGGCGATAATAAGGGGGAAGCCCTTAAATTTTTAGCCGAGCATTACGGCATACCCATTGAAAAAACCGTTGCTGTCGGCGATAATCTGAACGATTTGCCTATGATTATGGCGGCGGGCACGGGCTGTGCGGTAGGCAACGCCGCGAAAGAATTGAAAGCTGCCGCGGATTTCGTTTCGGCGTCGAATAACGAGGGCGCATTGGCGCAAATTATCAAAAAATTTGGATTTGCATAGTACTATGTGTGAAATATTAGCCCCTGCGGGCGGTAAAAATAGTGCGTTGGCGGCTATAAATTCGGGCGCGGACGCCATATACTTGGGGCTTCCCGAATTTTCCGCAAGAAAGTCCGCCGAAAATTTCGGCTCGGAGGATTTCAAAGAAGTTTCTTCTCTGGCCCGCTTACTCGGCGTAAAAGTATATGTTGCAATGAATACCCTTGTCAAGGACGCCGAACTCGACAGATTTTTAAATCTTTTAATTGATGTACAAAATGCGGGCGCCGACGCTGTAATTTTGTCGGATATATTTCTCGGCAGATTTGTAAAGCGCAGTTATCCGCAAATAAAACTTCATCTTTCCACTCAGGCGGGGATATGCAACGCATACGGCGGCGAGCTTGCAAAAAATTACGGCTTTGACAGGGTAATTCTATCCCGTGAAACCAAACTTTCCGATATTGCGGAAATTTCGAAAATTATCGAAACCGAAGTTTTTGTGCAAGGTGCGCTCTGCACTTGCTTTTCCGGACAGTGTTATCTTTCGTCGTTTGCGGGCGGCAACAGCGGCAACAGGGGAAGGTGCAAACAGCCGTGCAGAAAGAAATATTCAATCGACAGAAAAGGCTTCGAAGAACCCGCGTACAGGCTTTCCCTCGCCGATTTGCGCGTGGGCGAGAAGATAGAAATTCTGAGAGAAGCGGGCGTAAGTTCGTTTAAAATCGAAGGAAGAATGAGACGCCCCGAATACGTCGCCGCGGCAGTCAAGTACTATAAAAATTTATTGAAAGGCTGCGCGGGGGAAGAAGATTTTTCCGATTTAAAACGCACTTTTAACCGCGGAAATTATACGTCGGGGCTGGCTTTCGGGCAGGATAAAAACTTTATTTCTTCCGCTGTCCAGGGTCATATAGGCGAATTTGTCGGCGTAATAAAGGTCGAAAACGGCAAATATATCTGCACAAGCGGGCGGCGTTTTTCAAAAGGCGATTCGTTTAAAATTCTTCGCGAAGGCAAGGAAGTTGGCGGCGCGGATTTTTTGGGCGATTCAGAGGGCGGTTTTGCCGTAACTTCGAAAGCCGTACTGCGTTCGGGCGACAAGGTTTTCGTCACCACGGACTCTGCCGTCAATAAACGCCTTTTGGATAAAGAACGTAAACGGACGTTGAAAGTTTCCGCACGTTTTTTTGCGGGGGAAAGAGCGGAAATTTCGGTTGACGGACGTAAATTTTATGGGGATAACCCGCTTGAACATGCAAAAAACAGCCCTTTGAAAATTGAAGAGATAAAGGAATGTCTGAAAAGAGTTGACAAATATCCCTTTGAAATTGTTTTCGGCGAAGTTGATACTGACGGCGTTTTTCTGCCCAAAAGCGTTCTCAACGGCTTACGTAGAAAGGCTTACGACGGGATTTTCGGGATTTTATCGGAAAACAAAAACGCGCAAGTCGTTAAAAATCATGTTCTGCCTCAACCGAAAACAGCCGAAAACGGCAAAATCGCGGCAATTGTAGGCGACGCTTACGGGATTTCCGCCGATATTACCGTTTTAAAGCCGCGGGATTATTTCGACCCGAACGAAAAACTTTCCGAAAAATTCACTAAAAAAGACGGTTTCGGGCAAAAATATCTGTATTTGCCGCCTTTTATGACGGGCGAAGAAATTGAACGCATTTCGCCTTTAATCGCGTTGACGGACGGAGTATATTGCGACGGGGTTTGGGCTGTCGGGCTGTGCGAAAGGCTAAAAAAGCCGCTTTTCGCTGGTTGTGGAATGAATATTTCCAACCGCGTGGATTTAAATGAATGTCCTGCCGAATATGTTGCGCTTTCCAAAGAACTGACGGAAACAGAGCAAAGGCAACTTTCGACGGAAAAAACTTTCGCGCTGTCGTCGGGCTCATTAAAGGTGATGGATTTGATTTACTGCCCGTTTGAAAAACGGTGTTCTTCCTGCGATAAAAGGCATTTGTACTCTTTAATGGACGAAGAGGGGCGGCGGTTTCCCTTAGCGCATTATAAAATGGGCGAATGTCGGTTTGAAGTCTATAATTGCGCAAATCTTGTAGGTAAGTCCGTTACAGGCACATTGATAGATTGTACGACGTTGCAAGACGCGCGCAAGGCGGTTGAAATATGCAAAGACGTACAAAAACAGCGGATTTTTTATAAAAATTATACGCGCGGACACTCGGTTTCGCCCGTGCTTTGAATTATGCAAAACAGTATCGAAAAACTTGAACTGAATAAAATTCTCGCTTCGGTTGCGGACTGCGCGGTCCTGGAAGGCGGTAAACGCCTTATCCTCGACCGTACGCCTTCGACCGATTTGGAAGAGGTTCGCCGCAGGCTTGCCCTCACGAGGGAGTGCGACAAACTTCTCTATACCTACGGGGTGGGGAAAATAGAGCAATTTACCGAGGACGAGGAAGTTCTTATCCGCGCGGGGAAGGGGTCTATCCTTTCCTGCGGCGAACTTTTGGAAGTAGCTACGCTTATCCGCGCCGCAAGGGCGGCGTTTTCTTCGATTGCCAAAATAGAGGACGGCGAAATAAAACTGATAAGGTCTTTGGCGAACAACATATATTTTGACGCTTCGCTTGAAGAGGATATAGGTCGGAAAATCATATCCGGCGAAGCCGTAAGCGATTATGCAAGCGAGAAATTGTTTTCCATAAGGTCTAAAATCAAAAATCTCAACGAAAGAATCAGGGAAAAGCTGTCGGAATACGTCACGGGAAAAAACGCCGAATACTTACAGGACGCCATTGTTACGATAAGAAACGACAGATACGTTATTCCCGTCAAGGCCGAGAACAAGAGCCGCGTGCGCGGATTTGTGCACGACCGCTCCAAGACCGGCGCGACGTTTTTCATCGAACCCGAATATGTTCTGGAACTGAATAACGAATTGATTGCTCTCAATATTGACGAAAAGGAAGAGGTCGAAGCTATTCTAAAATCGCTTTCCGCACGGGTCGGCGCTTGTTCGGAATCGTTGAAGTCCGACATTTCGATTTTGCGCGAACTCGACGGGCTGTTTGCGGGCGCGGAATTCGGGTATCGTCTGAAATGCGCCGAGCCCAAAGTTAATAACCGCGGTTATATCAATATAATAAAAGGCCGTCATCCGCTTATAGATAAGGATTCAGTTGTGCCCGTTTCGATAGAACTCGGCTCCGATTATAGATTTCTGCTGTTGAGCGGCGCGAATACGGGCGGAAAAACAGTCACAATGAAGATGTGCGGACTTTTTTGCCTGATGGCGGCGTGCGGATTATTTATTCCTGCGGCTTCGGGAAGCTCGGTGGCTGTCTTTAACGAAATTTTCTGCGATATTGGGGACAGCCAAAGCATAGAGGAAAGTCTTTCGACGTTTTCGTCGCACCTTTCCAATATTATAAATATTACAGAAAACGTAGGGGAAAACTCCCTTGTTTTAATGGATGAGCTGGGCGGCGGAACCAATCCCGACGAAGGTCAGGCGCTTGCGAAAGCAGTTGTCAAACGCCTTTTGGAAAGCGGTTGCAGGGGGATAGTAACTACTCACTTTACGCCGCTGAAAGAATTTGCCTATTCGGTTGACGGAATCGAAAACGCGAGCATGGAATTCGATTCCAATACTTTAAAGCCGCTTTATAGAATAAAAATCGGACTTCCGGGCGCAAGCAACGCCATAGCGATTGCCCGAAGGCTGGGCATGGACGAAAAAATTCTGGACGACGCGGTCGGATTTCTTTCCGAAGGTGCAAGAAGCTTTGAAAATATTGTCCGCCGCGCCGAAGATAGCCGAGTTGCGGCGGAGGCTAAACTTAAAGAAGCCGAAAAAATGAGCGCCGAATGGCAGAAAAAAATCGTCGAAGTCAATAAAATAACGGACGATTTAAACAAAGAACGGGAAAAAATAGCAAAAAACGCCCGAAGCGAAAGCAGGCGGATTATAGCCGAGCGCACGGAGCGCGCGGAAGAACTTCTTTCGGAAATAGAAAAGATTTTCGAAAAAGAAAACGTAAGCGAAACCGATTTGATAAATGCGAGGACGATTAAAAACAAGTTGAAGGATTCGGCTTTCGAAGAGGACGGCGAAAAGAGCGCGAAAGTCACTTCATATGTCGAGGCGACTGCGGAAAACGTACGCGACGGAGTTTCCGTTTATGTCAAAAAAATGGAAACGGTCGGTCGGGTTGTAAGTTTCAACAGGGCGAAAGGCGAAGCCGAAGTACGGTGCGGAAGTATAAAGATGCACCTGAAATTAAAGGATTTGCAGGTCGTCGAAGGTGATAAACCCGAAGAGACAAAGGTAAAAATCGTCAAAAAAATTCCCGTGGCGCAGCCCGTACTCGAAATAAATATTCTTGGCATGACCGTAGGCGAGGCTCTGTACGAGGTGGATAATTTTATAGACAGAGCCGTGACGGACAACCTCGAAGAGATAAAGGTCATACACGGCGTAGGCACGGGCAAACTGAGAAGCGCCATTGCCGAACACTTAAAAAAACATAAAAACGTGGAAAACTTCCGCTCGGGTAAATACGGCGAAGGCGAAACGGGAGTAACGTTTATAAAGCTTAAATAGTCAATAATCCGCCCGAACCTTAATATTATATAAATAGTAATTGTTTTTAGGGGCAAACTATTGAAAGGTAAAGCTTTGACGGCGGCGACCAACCTTGTGCTTGCGGTTGTTATTGCGGCGGTTAGTCTTGTCGGATTTTTGGGCGGAAGCGCAGCCGCGGTTTCATACAAAGGCGACAATCTTTTTTACGGCGGCAACGAGAACGGCTGGGGTGTCAGTCTGACGTTCAACGTTTACGAAGGCACGGGGCAAGTTCTCGAAATTTTGGACCTGTTGGACGAATACGGCGCAAAAGCGACCTTTTTTATAGGCGGAAGCTGGGCGGACGACAATATAGACTGCGTGCGCGAGATTTTCAGGCGCGGACACGAGCTGGGCAGCCACGGCTATTTCCATAAAGACCACGAAAAACTTTCGTATGAGGGCAATTTAGAGGAAATCAGGCCGAGCATTAAGCTTTTGGAGATGATATGCGGGCAAAAAATTTCGCTTTTCGCGCCGCCTTCGGGCGCTTTTTCGGAGAGTACGCTTTCGGCTTGCGAGGCGCTTGATTTAAAGGTAATAATGTGGAGCAGGGACACGATTGATTGGCGGGACAGTGATATAAGCCTTCTCGTGCGGCGCGCCACTTTAAATTTAAAAGCGGGGGAAATTATCCTTATGCACCCGAAAAAACAGACGGTTAATGCGCTTCCGCAAATACTTTCTTACATAAGAGACAGCGGTCTAAAAGCCGTTACCGTCTCTGAAAATTTAGGAGAATAATGGTACACTTTAAACAATTTGACAACGGATTAAGACTTGTGGTAAACAAAATGGATTCCCTTATGTCGGTGACGATGGGAATTATCGTGCACACCGGCGCTTCGCAGGAAAGCGACGGCGAGGACGGCATTTCGCACTTTATCGAGCACATGATGTTCAAAGGCACGAAAAAGAGGTCGGCTTTCGGGATTTCGGACGATATGGACAGGATTGGCGCGCAAGTGAACGCATTCACCGCGAAGGATATAACCTGTTACTATGCCAAATCGACGACGGGGCACGCCGCAGAAGCGTTTGAAGTCCTTGCGGACTTATTCTTGGAAAGCACATTTCCCGAGGAAGAAATGGAGAGGGAAAAGGGCGTAATCGTCGAAGAGATAAACATGAACGAGGATACGCCCGACGACCTTTGCCTCGACCTTCTCGCAAGCGCGTTTTTCGGCAACAGCGGCTATGGCAGAAACATTCTCGGTCCGCGCAAAAATGTAGAGGGATTTACCGTCGCCGACATAAAAAAATATATGGACAAGCATTATTCTCCGCAGAATATTGTCGTGTCTATGGCGGGAAACATTGATATAAACCTTGCGGAAGATATGGTTGCGAAGTACTTCGCCACACATAATAGGCGCTGTTGCGACCGAAAACCTGTCGAAATCGAGTTAAAAGCTAAATCGCTGTTGAAAAAGAAAGATATTGAACAGGTACACATAGGTATTGCTTATCCCTCGGTTAAACGATACGATAAAATGTTCGACGCCACGCAGATTATGAACGCGGTGCTCGGCGGGAGTATGTCGTCGCGGCTTTTCCAGACTGTGCGTGAAAAGCTGGGGCTTGCTTATACGGTCTATTCGTATGTCACTGCTTACGAGGAAACGGGCGCGCTGTCGGTTTATGCCGGCGTAAACGCCTCGAAATATCTTCAATCGGTTGAAGCGATTTATAATTGCATTGCCGATTTGAAAAAAAAGGACATTACGCGTGAAGAATTCGAGCGCGGGAAAGAACAGCTTATTTCGTCCTCTATATTCTCGCAGGAGAGCACCAGCTCGCAGATGCTTCTGTTCGGCAAGGAGCTTATTTACAGAGACCGCATATATAACTTCGAAGACAGGGTAAAGAGGATATCTTCCGTCACTTACGACGACGTAATGGACGCGATTGATTTGAACTTCGACGAAAAGGGCAAAGCGCTTTCGCTTGTAGGCGCGGCGGACAAGCCTTTATAATAAGCTTTATAACAAGCTTTATAACGAGAGTTATCGATATGTCGGAAATAAAATACGGTTTCGCGCCCTTTTACGGGCGGGACGCGCAGCTTTTGGTTTTGGGCAGTTTTCCGTCGGTGAAGAGCCGAAAAACCGAATTTTACTACGGTAACAGCCAAAACAGGTTTTGGCGCGTGCTGGCGGAATTTTTCGGTGAAAATCTGCCGCTGACTGTTGACGATAAAAAACAATTTCTTTTGAAAAACAGGGTTGCGCTGTGGGACGTCGTCGCCGAATGTGAAATCGAAGGTTCGCGGGATTCGACAATTTGCAATTTTAAGGTTGCGGACGTTGAAAATCTGTTGCAAAAAATCGACGTTCGGCTTATAATTTTAAACGGCGGTAAGGCGGA
Organism: uncultured Clostridia bacterium; assembly: GCA_947628555.1. GTDB lineage: Bacteria > Bacillota > Clostridia > Christensenellales > Borkfalkiaceae > Coproplasma. The sequence continues at coordinate 14,722 of CANRAI010000010.1, forward strand.
GGAAATTTTTTCGGATAATTTTTCGGATATTTCCGTTCCGTACATAAAATTGCCGTCAACAAGCCCCGCCAACACAAGGTTTTTAAAGGAGGAATGGTTTTGTGGATTATCGCGGGTTTTTAACCGAAGTTGAAAGTTATGCGGAAGAAAACTACCGCGATTTTCACAAAAAGCTTCTTAAAAACGACCAAATCAACGTCCTCGGAGTACGAGTGCCCGTTTTAAGAAAGTTAGCGAAAAAGTACGTTTCGAACGTTGACGAACTTTTGGCTTTCCCCGACGAATATTATGAAATCACTTTCATAAAGCTTACGGCTGTTTCCATGCTCGGCTACGACGAATTTATAAAGCGGCTCGATAACTGTGTAAAACTTATGGACAACTGGGCGGTTTGCGACTGCTTTTCGCCCGCTTGTATTGCCGACCGCAAAGAGGAATTTCTTCCGTACATAAGGAAATACGCCGCCCGCGACGGGGAGTTCGAACAGCGTTTTGCGCTTACTGCGTTGCTGCGCTTTTATATGGAGGAAAGGTATCTTGAAACTATTTTTGCGATAGTTGACAGGTGCGACGTTTCCAAATATTACGTTCATATGGCGGCGGCATGGCTTATAGCCGAAACGCTTGTTAAATTTTACCCTCGGGCGAGAGGGTATTTAATGGAAAACTCGCTCGATAAAAGAACACACAATAAGGCAATCCAAAAGGCGTTGGAAAGCCGCAGACTTTCCGGCGACGAAAAAAATTATTTGAAAGGTATTAAACGTTAAAATGGACATCAAACAACAGCTGACGGAGGAATTTAACCTCAGACCCGACCATACGGAAAACATTTTGAAATTATTGGACGAGGGAAACACCATTCCCTTTATCGCCCGTTACAGAAAGGAAATGACGGGCGCTATCGACGACCAGGTTCTGCGCGAATTTAACGACAGATACGAATATCTGCAAAATCTCAATAAACGTAAGCAGGAGATTACGAATTCGATTACCGAACAAGGCAAGATGACGGAAGAAATTCAGGCTGCCATTGAAGCCGCGCAGACTATGACGGAAGTCGAGGATATCTATCGCCCCTATAAACAGAAGAAAAAGACGAGGGCTTCTGTCGCAATCGCCAAGGGTTTGCAGCCGCTTGCCGATTTTATTCTCGCGCAGGAGGGAGACCCCTACAAGGAAGCCGAAAAATACATAGACGCCGAAAAGGAAGTCGCCGATGAAAAAGAAGCGATTAACGGCGCGAAAGACATTATTGCGGAGATAATTTCGGACAACGCCGAGCTCCGCAAAAAGCTACGTTCCATGCTTGAAAAGAACGGCGAAATGCAGGTCAAAATGGTCAAGGACGACGAAAAAGGCACCTATGCCATGTACGCCGACTACGCCGAAATTCTGCCCGAAATCAAAAATCACAGAGTGCTTGCAATAAACAGGGGGGAAAAGGAAGAGTGCCTTAAAGCCAAAATTTACTTCAATCCCGATATCGCAAAACGCGTCTGCATAGCTAAATATATCAAACCCTCGGGCAATCCCGACTGCAAAAAGCTTATCGAAGAAGCTGCCGACGACGGTTACGACAGGCTTATAGAGCCGTCCGTAGAGCGGGAAGTCAGGGCTATTCTCACCGACAGGGCAAGCGAACAGGCGATAAAAATGTTCGAAGTAAATCTTCGTCCCCTGCTTTTACAGCCGCCCGTAAAGGGAAAGGTAACGCTGGGGCTCGACCCGGGTTTCAGAACGGGTTGCAAGGTCGCGGTCGTTGACGAAACGGGCAAAGTCCTCGACACTTCCGTAATATATCCCGTTCCGCCTAAAAACGATATCGAAGGCGCGAAGAAAATCATTAAAAACCTTATCGAAAAATATAAAGTGGATATAATCTCGATAGGAAACGGTACGGCGAGCAAGGAAACGGAAATTTTCGTTGCCGATTTGCTGAAAGAATTGGGCGACAGCTCGGTAAGCTATGCGGTAGTAAGCGAAGCGGGCGCAAGCGTTTATTCGGCAAGCAAAATCGCGGTGGAGGAATTCCCCGATTTCGACGTTACACAGCGTTCCGCCGTATCAATCGCGCGGCGGCTTCAAGACCCGCTTGCAGAGCTTATTAAAATCGACCCCAAGTCGATAGGTGTTGGGCAATATCAGCACGATATGGACCCTAAAAGGTTGGACAGCGCTTTGGGCGGCGTACTTGAAGATTGCGTAAACAGCGTCGGCGTGGATTTGAACACGGCAAGCGTTTCGCTTCTCAGATATGTGGCGGGGTTAAACTCGGGAATTGCCAAAAATATCGTCACTTACCGTGAAGAAAACGGAAAATTCACTTCCCGCGCCCAGCTTTTAAAGGTTTCCAAACTCGGTCCCAAGGCTTACGAGCAATCCGCGGGTTTCCTACGTATTCCCGGTGCGAAAAATATACTCGACAACACTGCCGTTCACCCCGAATCTTATAAGAAAGCGGAAACGCTTCTTTCCCTGTTCGGCTACACGGACGAGGACGTGAGGGAAAGAAAGCTTTCCGAGCTTCCCGAAAAGGTTAAAACATACGGCGCGGAAAAGGCTGCCGAATATTGCGGGCTTGACAAAGCCACAATGAACGACATTATCGCCGAGCTTGTAAAGCCCGGCAGGGATATACGCGACAGCTTGCCTCAAAGAAAACTCAGAAAGGACATTTTAAGCATAGAGGATTTATCGGTAGGAATGGAAGTGGAGGGCACTGTAAGAAACGTTATCGATTTCGGCGCGTTTATAGATATAGGCGTGCACGAGGACGGGCTTGTCCACATTTCCGAAATTACCGACAGATATATAAGGCATCCTTCCGAAGTACTCGAAGTGGGACAGCAGATAAAAGCCGTTATAATTTCATTAGACAAAGCCAAACATAGAATAGGGCTTTCCATTAAGCAGGTCAAAAAGGCGGCTAATTAACTTGACAAAACGGCTGAAAAAGTAGTAAAATTTTGGTAAATATAGGAGGATTCCCTGAATGTTTGAAGAAATTGCAAAAATACTTGCCGAACAGCTTGGCATACCCCAATCCAAAATCACTATGGAAAGCGATATCGTTAAAGACCTCGGCGCCGACTCCCTTGACGTCGTGGAGCTGTTGATGACTCTTGAAGACAACACGGGCAAGACAATTCCCGAGGACAAGGTCACCGACCTTAAAACTGTGGGCGACGTGGTAAACCTTTTGGAAACTTTATAAATTAAATTTTAAACGTATAAACGCGGACGGCTATAAACCGTCCGCGTTTTTCAATCCTCTTTCAGGCCGAGTAGATAATCGGAAGATACGTCGAAATATTTTGCAAGCTTGAATAATGCCGCCGCAGTGGGTTCCTGCTTGCCCGTTTCCCAATAACTTATCGAGGCGTTGGATAATCCCAATTCTTTTGCCAAAAGGTTTTGACCGATATTCTTGTCGGTCCGCAACGCTTTCAACCGTTCACCGAAAACCTGTCTGTCAAACTCATCCATAAAAAATATTCTAATAATAGTTAGTATATTTTACTTGACTTCTAATTATAATTAGAATACAATAATTTATATGGCTACAAAGGAGATTAAATATGGAAGAAACTAAATTTTGCAAATTTTGCGGTGAAAAAATACCGTTTGACGCTGTAGTATGTACCAAGTGCGGGCGACAGGTAGAAAATTTGGGCGCGGGCAAAGAGAGTATAGTAATAAACAACGTTGCAAATTCGGCAGCTTCGGCTTCGGCGGCTTCAAGCAGCACGGCAAAGGGCGGGAAAGGTACTAAAACAGTGAGCAAATGGGCTTCGTTCGCGCTGTGTCTGACGCTGGGTTGGCTGGGTGTGCATAAATTCTACGAAGGAAAGAGCGGGTTGGGTATTCTTTATATGTTTACATGGGGGCTGTTTTTCATCGGTTGGTTTATCGATTTATTCGTAATTCTCGGTAAACCCGACCCGTATGAAGTTTGATTTTATAAAACTAAAATCCCCGCGCGGTGCGCGGGGATTTTTATAGATATTTTTTCTATAATTGATTTTCTATATATTATATAATAATGTTAATAAGCCGTTTGGGAACGAAAATAAATTTTTTAATTTGTTTTCCTTCGATAAGGGGAGCAATTTCCGCATGGGCTTTAACAGTTTTTTCTATTTCGGCGGCGGGCATATCGGCGGGCAATACTATTTTCGCTTTAATTTTGCTGTTTATCTGCACCGCATATTCGAAGTCGTCCTCGCCGCATTTTGCAGGGTCATAAGCAGGCCAGCTTTCGTATGCGATAGTGCCGTCGTGACCCAAAACGGTGTTCCAGATTTCTTCGGTGAGGAAGGGGATTATCGGGTTTAATAGTTTTATAAGCCCTTCGGCGTAATCTTTGGGCATTTTTCTGCCCTCTGAAAGTTCTTTGCCGACGGCGTTGAAGAAAATCATCATCTGCGAAATTGCCGTGTTGATTTTCATTGTCTCGTAATCTTCCGTCACTTTTTTAATCGTTTGGTTATAGATTTTTTCGAGATTTTTGTTGGGGGAGGGGGATATGGAATCGCTTTCGCAGTAAATGCGGTAAATTTTATCTATGAATTTTTTCACGCCCTCGATATTTGCAGTATTCCAGGGTTTAGTGTCGGAAACAGGTCCCATAAACATTTCGTACATTCTCATGACGTCCGCGCCGTAGTCGCGCACGATGTCGTTGGGGTTTATAACGTTCCCGCAGCTTTTGGACATTTTGTTTCCGTCCTCGCCTAAAATCATTCCCTGGTGGAATAATTTTTTGAACGGTTCTTTATAGGGAGCAAGTCCTTTGTCGTAAAGAAAGTTCATAAAGAAACGCGAGTACAAAAGGTGACCGACAAGGTGTTCCTTGCCGCCTAGATAGAAATCGACGGGCAGCCAATGTTTTAAAAGCTCGTAATTTGCAAATTCCTTGTCGTTATGGGGGTCGCAGTAGCGCAAGAAATACCAGCTTGAACCCGCAGAGCCCGGCATAGTCGTTGTTTCGCGTTTGCCTTTGATTCCGCCGACTTCTACGTTCACCCATTCCTTTGCGTTTTCAAGAGGGGCGTTTCCGCCGTGCG
>CANRAI010000011.1 GCA_947628555.1 uncultured Clostridia bacterium
ACACTGGGCAACAGTAAAATCACCTCCATAAGCATAACCTATACCTCAAAATCCTACACTGTATCGCTGTTAATATCATTTGCTTATTGATTTAACTGCTATAAAACGCAAACCTCTCGGGTAAACATACCCGAGAGGTTTTTATTTAATCAAGCGTCCCCTGCTTGCGTTGTGAAGGCGAGAATCCCCACGATACGCGAGGCAAACGGAGTTGCCGACGCCCTGCTTGATTTTCGCGCTGTATTATGGTATAATGAAAACGATGAAGATGAGACACTACGAATGTAGTTCGTTGATATATCAGTTCGGTTCATAATTGGAGAGAAATAAAATGATTAAGCGATTTCACAAAGTGCAGTTCATCTTTAATCAGGATGAACAGTTGAATACTGTAAATACGTATCATAACATCGAGATTATTTCAAATTTAAACGAGATATATGCCAAAAATGGCGGTGGTGACTTTTCGTTATATTTGGGGAATAGTTATCTCAGCTTGGATTTTGACACTGAGAGCAAACGAATCGGTAATTTGGGTGGTGCCATAAATTTGAGTGACATAAGTGCGGAGCATATATTTTTCCCAAAAAATATTGTAAACGGTATTTTGTATGTTTATGACAAAAGAGAATTTATGCGTGGTGGCAGTTGGCGAATTGAGTTTATGGAGAAGTATGTTTTCGACGCCAAGCAATCGCTTTTTCAAATCGGAGTATATAGCGCAAACGAGCCTTGTTGCAGATTTCTGAAAAACGCTTACTGTCAATTGGATCCCTTAGGGAACTTAAAGTGTTTATTGATTTCCAATGTAATGATTCAATAATCATTTTTATGAACGGTGTAATATGTTTAAGTTTATAGAAAAAACAACTGAAATATAAATGCCCTGTTGTGGGTATAATACTTTTATTTCTAAGCCTGTCGGGGAATACGATATATGCTCCGTTTGTTATTGGGAAGACGATCCCTTTCAATCGAAAGATCCGAATTTAGAAGGTTTTGCAAACAGAGTTTCTTTGAATCAAGCAAAAGAAAATTACAAAAAATTCGGTGCGGTTGAAGAAAGGTTAATTGAATTTGTGCGTTCCCCCAAGGGAGATGAATTTTAGGGATCGGATGAGTAAAATTTTATTTAGCGGAGAATGGAAATGTTATTTTATTCTTTCAAGGATATGCTTGAATAGCAAAAAACCGCCGACGGAGCGTAATGCTCTGTCGGCGGTTGCCGTTTTTTTAGGTTTATGCCATTCGACTCAACTTCTAAAATATTCCAAGCTCACCCGCGGAGGGATTCGGCGGGGCGAAAATGCGGCGGCGCAGGCTTGATACAGATTACGATTTCGGCAAAAAACAGAATGGAAGAGGTGGGAAAAGAAACCTGTTGAAATTTCCGTAGAACTGTGATACAATAATTTTAAGAGGCGAATATGAGAATTTTTGTCAAAAATAAAATCATAAGTCTGCGAGGCAGCTCGTTTGCCGTTGACGAAGCGGATAATCCCGTTTACAAAATCAAAGGCAAGCTTATTACCTTTACCAGAAAAAAGAAAATTACCGATATGAACGGCAATCTTCTTTTTACCGTGCGCACAAGATTTTTCAATTTCTTTTTCCACAAGGCGTACATAATCGACAACCAAGGGAATAAGGTGGCAAGCGTGCGCAACCGTTTTGCCATACGCAACAATTTTAAATTGGAAGCTTTGGACGGGTCTCAGCTTACTATATCGGGAGATTTGTTGTCCTTTAACATGACGGCATACCGCAACGGCGAGGAAATAGGGAGAATACACCGCAATTTCAATATTATCCGCGATTCTTTTATCCTTGACGCCGAGCCTGAAAATCTTGCCTTTATGACGGCGCTGATAATTGCGATAGACAACGTAATAGACGACACTTCCAATTCTCCGTCGTAATTAAATAAAACGTTAAAACGGCGGCGCGCGGCAGATTTCTGCCGCGCGCCGCTTTTGATTTAAAACGCAATACGTTATTGATTATTTTATTAAACCGCGGTAACTTCGATACGAAAAACTTGCTATTCGTACATTTTATCGGGGTCAAAGCCGAAAGTCTGCACAAGTTCCACATAGGGGGAGCGGGAAATGTCTTTGGGCGTTACCAAAAGCCCGCCGTTCGGGTCTAAATCTACGTTTCGCTGACCGCCGTTTTTGTCGTCGAAGTGAAGGAAACCGTACCATATAAGATGCGCGCAACTTGTGTATTTTGCGGCGTTTTTGCGGGTAAATATTCCCGCAACGGGGGTATATTTTGCGTCTTTCAAGTCGTTCGTAATGTAATTTACGGCGTCCCCGACCGCATTTAAATACGCCTCGTCCTCAGCGCTGGCCGCGCCGAATACTTCCGGCTTGATTCTGACGACCATGAAATTAATGCGGGAGGTTATACATTCGTCAACGGTCGAATAGCCGTTCTGAACGCCTATCTGCGAAGCCTGGAACACAGGTTCTTTGGAATTGGGGTCTGCGACAATGCCTGAATGGCCTATCCTGAATCCTGCAAAGTGGGTGGAGGAAGTTATAAGGATATCCCCGCGTTCAAGGTATATGGGCACGCCGCAAACGTCTATAAAATCCGTGCATATAAAGGGGGCGTAATAGCCGTTGTTTACCTCACGGGGAGTGAAATAGCTGTCGCGTATCGCCTTTATGCGATTACTACCCGATTTGTTTTTACGGGCGCGCTCTATCCCGATTTTGGTAAGGCCCGTCTGTTCGAAGAGAATCTGAAATTCTTCGTCCGTACTCGCGTTTTCGTAAAGATTTTCCAATTCTTCGTCCGACAGCATTTCATATCCCGGCGTCCATACGTAAGCGTTGGCGTCGCAAACCCGGAAGGCTATATAAAATCCCAAAAGGGTAAAGCCCAGAATTGCGATAAACGCTCCGGCAATGATAACCGCAAGCAGTTTTTTTGAAATACGTTTCCTGTTTTTCATTATCCTTTATGTAGTCATATCGCGGTTAGCCGCTCTATGGCGAGCTTGTAAATTTTAAAGCATTTTTCAATCTTTTCGAAAGTTATATATTCGTTGGGCTGGTGAATGGTGTTTTCTTCGCCGTCTTCCTCGGGTCCGAACGCCGCGCCGTATTTCAGCGCCCTTGCGTATGTCCCGCCGCCTATCGCTATGGGGGTTAATTTTGAGTCCGTCACTTCGTTGTAAACCGAGCAAAGGGTTTTTATAAGCCTGCCGTTCTTGTCGTTGAACAGCGGAAGTTGTTCATGAGTTGTTTGGTAGGAAATCCCGCTCGCTTTCACTATATCAAGCACTTTGTCGCGCGTCATTGTGGCAGGATAGCGCACGTCGCAGACGATTTCCACAAAGTTTTTCCCGCCCGAAATAACGTCGGGGGAGAAGGAAAGTCCGCCCGATTCGTCTTTCAGCTTTTCAAGCTCGCCTTTAAGCGCGAAAAGGGAATCGTGAACCGAATTAAGCCCTAAATATCTGAGAACGGGGGGAATGGCGTTCACGCCCGCCTCGGGCGTGGAGCCGTGCGCGGATTTGCCGCGGGAAATTACCTTGCCGCCGGAGTATTCCAGCCCTAAGTCTTTCAACGCTTTTTTATTTTCGGCGTATTCCGCTTCGCAGTAATCGCAGACCATATTGGGTCTTTCGCCGCCCTTTAAAGAAGTCCAATCGCCGTCTGCGGCAAATTTAAGTTTAAGCTGCATAATGCCTTTTTCGGCGTAAATTACGGGGAAATTCGCGTCGGGCGAAATTCCCTCGTCGGGCATATGCACGTGTTTTTTATAATATTCTATGCAGCCCCAGCCCGATTCCTCGTTGCAGCCTACGATAAGTTTGATTTTACGCGCGGGCTTGAAGACCTCGTCTTTAAGCGCTTTCATGGCGAACAGGGTTATGACGGCGGGACCCTTGTCGTCCATAGTGCCTCTGCCCCAAATGCGGCGCGCCTGATAATCTATTTCTCCGCCGTAGGGCTCGTGGGTCCAGCCGCTGCCGGCAGGCACTACGTCGAGGTGCGCGAGAATTGCAAATTCCTCGCCCTCGCCGAAAATCACTTCACCCGCATATCCGTCTATGTTGTGCGTTTCGAAACCGAAATCTTCCGCGAGCTTTAAAAACCTGTCAAGCGCAGCGCGCGGACCCTTGCCGAAAGGCGCGCCGTATTCGGGAACGCCTTCCTCGGAATTTATCTTAATTATCTCCGAAATTTCTTTCAGCATACCGTCAAAATAGTTCATTTAATTTACCTCGCAGTAAAATTTGCCTTTAAAACATTATACTCTTTTTTTATTTTGTGGTAAAATAAATTAACGCAAAAAAATAAACTTGTTAAAATTTTCTTTTCAGGTAATGAAATTCAACGTAAAATCCGAAAAACTTATTACGTATTTTAAGTTCGCGCTTATCGTTCTGCTCGTCGTGATAGCGGCGGTGGTGTGCGCGCAGGCGGTTATACGCTACGTAAACACGGAGGAGTTTTATAAGCTTCTGATAGTGTTCGCCTGCTGTTTCGCGCTTGCCGTCGCCGAAACCCTGGACAGCTTCATCGCCAGAAAATTTGCCGCGAAAATGGTTTTTTACGGCGTCGATGCGGCGCTTCTGCTTGTAATTTGCATACTTACCGGCAATTCCCTTCTTTCCACGCTTTATTGCGTGGTGCTTACCCAGATGTACGTAAACATTCCGCGGTTTAAGGACAAACTGATACTTTTTGCGGTAAGCTGCGCGCTTTTCGCCGTATCATTTATAGTGGGCTGGGTTTTAACCAACCCCGCGGCTTCAATGGTGGACTCCGCGGTGTCTATTTTTTCGGGCGCGTTGTTCGGGCTGCTCGCCATAGCGCTGGATTTTATAGTCGTACAGTTCCTTTTAAGCTTTTACCGAACCAATATCGAACTATCCAAGGCGCTTAAAGAGGCTGACGACAGCCGCGCGCGGCTGAAAGAGGCGTATGAACAGCTTTCCGAAACGCTGGTATATGAAGAACGCAACCGCATAGCGAAGGACATCCACGACAACGCGGGACATTCCATGACCACCGTGATAGTACAGACGGAGGCGGCGCGGCTTCTCATTGACAAAGACCCTGCCGAGGCGAAAAACCGTATAATTTCCGCAAATTTGCAGGCGCGCAACGCCCTCGAACAGATGCGCGAAAGCGTTCACCTGCTTGCGGGCAGAAAAAAGACCCGCCCCTTGCGGGAGGAGCTGGAAGAGATAATCGCGCAGACTGTTGGGGGAACGGAAATCAAGGCGAGGTGCAATTTCTGCGACGCGCAGCCGGGCGAAGAGGCGGACAGGTTTCTTTGCAACAGTTTGAAGGAATGTCTTGCAAACGGAATACGTCACGGCGGCGCCACGGCGTTTTACGTCGAGCTGAAAGCGGAAGACGGATTCGTAACCCTGTACATTTCGGACAACGGCAGGGGCGTGGACGGCGAAATCCGCCCGGGCTTCGGGCTTAACGGGATAATCGAAAAGGCGAAATCGCTCGGCGGCGGCTGCACGCTGGCAAGCGAGCGGGACGAGGGCTTCGAGGTGAAAATCACCGTCGCGCAAAATCCCGAAAACGGCAAGCCGCTAAATGGCCGTAATTTGCGGAAAACCGAAAATTCCCAAAAGCCGCAGAATATAGGACAGAGCGGTAAAAAGGAGGAAAAATGATAAATGTATTGCTTGTTGACGACCAGATGATTTTAGCCGAGGGCATAAAGTCGGTGCTTCATTCCTCCGACGAAATCAGGGTTTGCGGAATTGCGCTCGACGGCGGTGAAGCGGTAGAAATGTGCAAAGAACTTTCGCCCGACGTCGTTTTGATGGACATACGTATGCCCAATATGAACGGCGTTGTGGCGACTAAGCGCATAAAAGAGCTGAACGAAAACATCAAGATAGTCATTCTTACGACTTTCGACGACAGCGATTATATCTTGAACGCCATAAATAACGGCGCAAGCGGATATCTTTTGAAGGATATAAGCGCTGCCGCGCTTATCGACGCCGTCAAGAACGCATATTCCGGGGATACGATTCTGCCTTCCAAAATCGCAAAGAAAATCACGGACGCGGCGGTTATGGTCTCCGAGGACAAAAACCGCAAATTAAAAAAGGCGTTCAACTTTTCGGACAGGGAGACGGAAATCGCCCTGATGATTGCGGACGGCTTCACAAACCGACAGATTGTTGCCGCATTGAAGCTTTCGGACGGTACGTGCCGCAATTATATTAGCGCGGTGTATCTGAAACTCGGGGTGGATAGCCGCTTTGCCGCCGCCGAAAAGATTAAAAATTCTTTCTGACATCTGATATTATCAAAAAAAATTATTTTGGGTATAATATTGATATCAAAAACGTTGTACAATATCCTCGCTTTCAAGTGAGGATTTTTTATGGCAAAAAGAATTTTGACTATGCAGGATTTATCCTGCGTGGGGCAGTGTTCGCTTACGGTAGCCCTGCCCTTGCTTTCGGCAAACGGAATAGAGGCGGCCGTGCTGCCCACGGCGGTGCTCTCCAACCATACCATGTTCAAAAGTTGGAGCTATTTTGATTTAACGCCCGAAATTAAGAACATTTTTCATTTCTGGAAGGAGAACGGGCTTAAATTCGACGGATTTCTTCTCGGCTATCTCGGTAAAAAGGAGCTTATGGATTTGGCGGAGGAGTGCTTCGACAACTTCGCCGGGGACGGCGCGAAGATAATCATAGACCCCGCTTTCGGCGACAACGGTAAACTTTACGGCGGATTCGATTTGGCATACGTAAAAGCCATGGCGCACCTTTTAAGGCGGGCGGACATAATCCTGCCCAACGTGACCGAAGCCTGCTTTCTTACGGGCACGGAATATAAAGAGAATTACGACGGCGCTTTTGTGTCAAAGCTGATAGCGGGGCTTAATAAACTTACAAACGCAATCGTAATAATAACGGGTGTGGAATACGGCGGAAAAATAGGCGAATTTATTGCCGCAGACGGCAAAAAAGAGCCTTGCGAATTGTGGCACACGCTTCTTCCAGTCAAAAAACACGGCACGGGTGATATTTTCGCGTCGGTATTCACGGCAAATTATCTCAACGGCAAAAGTCTGAAAGAGTCCTGCGCCGCGGCGGCGGAATTCGTCGCGGACTGCATTAAAAATACGGACGGCGGGCATTTTTACGGAGTAAATTTCGAAGAAGTGCTAAAAAAAGAAAGAAATTAAATTTTTTACGATATCCGGAACACGTTTTGCTTCATTATATAATTTTTAGGTTGAAATCGGCGGTTTATTGTATGTTAAGCTGCGGGCGGCTAAAAAAGCCGCCCGCAGCTTTATTTTATCAACCGAGCGTTAATAAATTGACAATTCCGCTAAGTATGATATAATAATTTTATGTCTTTACTCGAAAACATAAACTCTCCCGCGGACTTGAAGTCGCTTAAAAAAGCCGAACTTTCGGAGCTCTGCGGAGAAATACGCCGCACCGTTTTAAAAACCGTTTCGGAAAACGGCGGGCATCTCGCATCCAACCTCGGCATAGTCGAGGCTACGGTTGCGTTGCACAGGGTTTTCGATACTCCGAAGGACAGAATAATTTTCGACGTATCCCACCAATGCTACGCCCACAAAATAGTCACGGGCAGATATAAAAACTTTTCCACATTAAGGCAGTCGGGCGGAATTTCGGGTTTTTCCAATCCCAAAGAGAGCGAGTATGACCCCCTGTACGAGGGGCATTGCGGCACAAGCATTTCGCAAGCGCTTGCTTTCGCTTATGCGGACGCCCTCGACGGCAAAGACAACTATACAGTGGCGGTAGTGGGCGACGGCGCTTTTACCAACGGTATGATTTACGAGGCGCTGAATAATTGCTCGGACAGAAATCTGCGCCTTGTAATTCTTCTGAACGACAACGAGATGTGTATTTCGGAAAATATCGGGGGGATGAACCGACTTTTCCGCCGTATGCGTTCAAGTTCGGGCTATTTCCGTTTCAAACACGGCACGCAGAAAGTTCTGCGCAAGATTCCCGTTCTCGGCAAGGGGCTGATACTTCTCGGCAGAAAAATCAAAAACTTCGTTAAAAATATACTTTTGAATAAAAACATCTTCGAAAACCTCGGGCTGGATTATATCGGCCCCGTCAACGGCAACGATTTGAAGCAGACCTGTTCCGCGCTTGCCGAGGCGAAGCGGAGAGGGAAGTGCGTCGTGGTCCACATGTACACGAAAAAGGGACTGGGCTACGCCCCAGCCGAAGCCGAGCCCGAAAGATATCACTCGGTGGGTCCTTTCGATTTGGAAAAAGGCATACCTGCGGCGGAAAAGGATTGTTTTTCCGCACGTTTCGGCAATTATTTGTGCAAGCGCGCGGAAGAGGACGGGCGTATCTGCGCTATTACGGCGGCGATGAGTGCGGGCACGGGGCTTTCGAAGTTCGGAAAGGAGTACCCGCAGCGCTTTTTCGACGTGGGCATTGCCGAGGAGCACGCTGTAACCTTTGGCGCGGGGCTTGCCGCCGCGGGGAAAATCCCCGTCTGCGCCTTGTATTCCACCTTTTCGCAAAGAGTTTTCGACCAGATTTTTCAGGACGTTTCTTTGGGTGGGCTGCACTTCGTGCTCGCTTTGGACAGGTGCGGCTTTGTAGAGGGCGACGGAGTGACCCACCAGGGCGTTTTCGATTATTCCCTGTTTTCTTCCCTGCCGCGCACCGTTATTTACTCGCCTGCGACCTACGCCGAGCTTGAAGATTGCCTCGGTAAGGCTTTGAAAGGCGAGGGATTGCAGATTGTGCGCTATCCCAAGGGGGGAGAAACTTGCGCCGTCGGCTGGGAATATACAGACGACGGAAACATGGCTTTCACTAAGGGCATAGAAGATTGCAAAACCGTTATAATAACCTACGGCAGAATCGCCGCAAACGCCCTGCCGTGCGCAGGTGAAAACGTAGGTATCTTGCGGCTTATCAAGGCGTTCCCTCTCGGCTTCGCGCAAATAGAAGAACTCATTTCCTCGGCGGGAAATATCCTTCTTCTCGAAGAGGGGATTTACGAGGGCGGAATGGCGCAAAAACTTTGGGCGCATTTTGGCGGCGGGAACAAAAAGGTGCGTGCGGTCGCCTTAAATGATTTCGTTTCGCACGGAAGCCTTAAAGACCTTTTTGCCGCTTACGGTTTCTCGACCGAGAAGATTAAGGAAGAGATTGAAAAATTCGGTCAATAAACGTAGATAAAGTTGATTTTTTGTTTATTTTAAGCCGCGGAGCGCCAAAAGCGCTCCGCGGCGTTTGAATTTCGGATATTCAAGACTTATGCGGTTAAAACAAACGGCGGGCGCGACATTTTTATCGCGCCCGCCAAAGCGTCATTTGAAATTTAAAGGTCGAATGCTACCGCCGTAATGTCGTCGTTTAGGGGCGAGGGGGCGAAGTTCCTGAGCGCGGCTTCGAGATTTTTGATAAAGTCGTCCGCGGTTTTCGAATAGCTTAAAGTCTTTATCGCTCCGTCAACGCCGAACATTTCGCCGTTCATACTCCGCCTTTCCGTAACGCCGTCCGTAAGCAGAACAAGTATATCCCCGCTTTTGTAGGGAATGGCGTCGTCGAAGTAATTGGCGCGTTCAAACCAATTTGAAACAGGCGGGCTGTTGAGAATTATACGCGTTACGCCGCCCGCCGTTTTTAAAAGTATGGGCACGTTATGCCCCGCCATGGAATAGGTAACGCTTTCCGCGCCTATTCTCACCGCCGCAACGGTAACGTAGTTTCTGTCGTCGAGGTTAAGTTCTTTGAATTTCAGGTTCAGGTTGGAAATCGCCTGTGCGGGAGAGGAGGCGGATTTATCGAAAGCCGCTTTTACGAACGCCGAAAGCATACCCGCGGCAACGCCTTTGCCCGAAACGTCGGCAACCATGCCGCACGCGTCGCCGTCAACGGTATATACGTCGGGCAGGTCGCCCCCTATTTCGCGGCAGGGAATGTACAGGTAGGAATAACGCTTTCCGCCCGCCCATTTTCCCGCGGGCAGAAGCCGCTGCTGGATAGACTTCGCCGTTTGCAGTTCACGCGCTATTTCAAGCTCCATTGCGTCGTCAACCGTGCCCATGCAGTAGCCGCCGCCTATGGGCGATACCGTAATGGTGTAGGATACTTCGCGCAATTCGTCGCCGCTTTTTACGCGCTGGTAAATTCTTCGCGATACTTCGCGGTTGGATAAAAAGGCGTCCTCGAACGCGGCGGCAAGCCCGCAGCCGCGGCACTCCACCGAGCCGAGGCAACCCGCAGAACATTCCGCGCATCCCGTGAGTTTGCCCAAACAGCCTCTGCGGCTTGCGGAAGAAAACAGCGTTACAAAAGCGGGGTTGGCGTAAGCCGCCGTCAAGTTTTGGTCGGCGGCGACGACCGCGACTTTAACGCCGTCGAGCATCCGCCTTAAATATTTCTGCGTCATAGATAGAATTTCAGCCTGTCGGAAATAACTTCCGCGTCTATGGGTATGTTTTCATATAGCTCGCCCTCGGCTTGAAGGGTAAAGTTTTCGTCCGCGGGCAGGATTTTCGCCTTTTTCACGCGCATAAACTTCGCCTCTTTTACGGAATTGACTTTCCCGCGCATAAGCTTAGCCAATGCGAAAATAAGCTTGCGGCGGGGGATATTATCGACTATAATCATATCCATATAACCGTCGTCGATTTTCGCTTCGGGGAACAGCTTGATGCCGCCGCCGATTTGCACGCCGTTGCCGAGCGCGGCGATAAGCCCGCGGCGCTTTATCGATTCACCGTCGTATTCCGCTTCGAAGTCGAAGCATTTAAACTTACAAAGGCTTGCAAGCAACGCCCTGAAATATTTGGAACTGCGCCTGCCCTTGCCCGCATATACGCGTTTCAAAACGTCAACGTCAATGCCCATTCCAACGGCGTTGACGGAGCGCAGACCCGAAGAAAGCTGTATGAAATCTATGTGCGAAGGGTCGCGGAAGGCGATGATTTCGGCGGCTTCCTTAACGTCGAGGGGAATTCCCGCGGCGTGGGCGAAGTCGTTTCCCGTGCCCGACGGTATAAGCCCCAAAGAATTTTTTTCGAAATCCACGAAGCCGTTCAAAATCTCGTGCAGAGTGCCGTCGCCGCCCATTGCGACGACCGTGTTTTCGTTCCCGTCCGAGGTGATTTGCCGCGCGTATTCTGCGGCATGCCCCGCGTGCCCGGTCAAAAGGATTTCGTATTTTATGCCCGCCCTGTCGAAAACGGACTTCACCGTTTCAAGCTTTTCGGCTTTTTTGCCTTTCAGATGCAGGCTGTTGGCTATAATATAATGCATATCGCTATCCAAGGCCGCGTAAGGCGGCGGAAGGAAAAGAGTTTTTCAATATTATATATCAAGCCGTATTAAATTGCAAATAAATTAAAATGTTGTTATAATAGTTTTCGGAGGGGCGGAGCAGCTTTTCCCGCCCGAAAAGGCAAATATGTACGAAGTTTTATCAGACAACTTAAAAAAACTTGCGGAAAATTGTCCTTTTCCTTTGTATGTGGTGGGCGGCAGAGTGCGCGATTATCTGGCGGGGCTCGGATGTGAAAGTCCGGACACGGATATATGCGCCCCCGCTTCGGCGGAGGACTTTCTCGCCAGTGCAAAGGAATGTGGCTTTACGGCTTCGGCTGTTTATAAACATACGGGCACGGTGAAAATAGAAAAGGACGGCGAGGAATACGAATTTACTTCCTTCCGCTCGGACGAATACGTACGCGGGGAACACGTGCCCGTCGGAATATATTTTACCGACGACATTGAAAAGGACGCCCGCCGCCGCGATTTTAAATGCAACGCCGTTTATTACGAGATAAAAGCGCGGCGTTTTGCCGACCCGCTCGGCGGTATCGAGGATATAGACAATAAACGCCTTGACGCGGTAGCCCCGCCCGCGAAAGTTTTCGGAGAGGACGGTTTAAGGCTTATGCGGCTTGCCCGCATTTCCGCGCAGACGGGCTTTATTCCTACGGCGGCTTGTCTGGAAGCGGCGCGTTTCCACCGCGAGCTTATCCGCGACGTCTCCGCAGAGCGCGTTTGGGTGGAGCTTAAACTTATTCTGAACTCGGACGAAAAATACGGCTTGAACCTCGCCCAATACACGGGGCTGAAAATTCTTAAAAACACGGGCATCCTTCAAATAATTCTGCCCGAACTCTGCGAGGGCGAAAATATGGTGCAGAGGAAGGACTTCCATAAATACGACGTTTTGGAACATTCGTTGCGCTGCGCGGCCTACGCCGACCCTTCCATACGCCTTGCCGGGCTTTTGCACGACGTAGGCAAGCCTTATTGTCTTAAAAATCTGAAAACCTTTGCGGGGCACGACGAAGAGGGCGCGCGTATTGCCGCGGATATATGCGAAAGGCTTAAAGTTCCCAAAAAACAGAAAGAAGAGACGGTACGCCTTATCGAAACGCATATGTACGACTTCCGCTGCGACGCAAAAGAGAACAAAATACGCAAATTCATCATAGAAAACATAGGAATTTTCGACAAGATACTGCTTTTAAAGCAAGCCGATTATTCCGCCTGCCGCGACGACTTCAAAACCGCGCCCGCCGTCGCCAAATTCAGGGGAATTTACGATAAAATGGTCAATGAAAATCTGCCTTTTACCTTAAAAGGGCTCGATATCAAAGGCGACGACCTGCTTTCCATGGGCTTCCCGCCCGAAGAAGTCGGCAAAACGCTGGAAAGGCTTCTTTTCGACTGCGGAATGAAGCTGGTCTCCAACGAAAAGGAGAAACTTTCTTTACGGGCTTACAAAGTCTATCTTGCGCCCATTATAAAGGCGGGCGAAAAAGGCTGCGCAAACTGTTGAGTAATGAGAAACTTTGATTTTTCTTTAATCGAAGTTTGAAATCCGTTTAAAAAGGTTGACAACCTTAAAAAAATAATGTATGCTTTATAAGCACAAATTTTGTGCGTTACCTTGCATACCGCAAGTGGTATGCCGATTAAGTCCGGGAGGTGAAATTATGAAAACTTACGAAATGCTCTACGTTCTGGATACGTCCGCAGCCGACGAGGTAAAGGATTCCGTCCAGAAAAGGTTCGAGGACGTTGTGACGTCTTTCGGCGGCAATATCGTATCGGTCGATAAGCTCGGCGTCAAAAAGCTGGCCTATCCCGTAAACGACAAAACCGACGGAAACTATGTAGTGTTTACTTTCGAAGCCGTCGGCCCCGCCATTAAGGAGCTGGACCGTATTGCTGGTCTTACGGCGGAAGTTTTGAGAAGAATGATAACCGTAAAAGCGTAAACTAAGGGTAAAACGATGAACAAAGTATTTTTAATTGGGAATTTGACCCGCGACCCCGAGCTTACCGAAACTGCGGGCGGCATTAAAATCTGCCGTTTTTCGATTGCCGTAAACCGTAACTACTCGGGCGCGGACGGCGAAAGAAAGACCGACTTTTTCAACGTTGTCGCCTGGCGCGGTCTGGGCGAAACGGTCGCAAGATTTGCCAAAAAGGGCAATAAAGTGGCTGTTTCCGGCTCTATCGAGTTGAGAAATTACGAGGACAGCCAGGGCGTACGCCGTACGGGCGTGGATATCGTGGCGCAGGACGTTGAATTTCTTACGCCCCGCGGACAGTCGGGCGACGACGGGGACGACGGTTTCCCCGTACAGGGCGGTAACGGCGCTTCACAGGGCACAAAAAAGCCTTCCTTGCAGATGTTCGACGACGACGGGGACATTCCCTTCTAAATTTTAAGGAGTAAAAATTATGGAAGAAAATAAAAATGTAACAGAAGCTACGCCTGCCGCACCCGCGGCTGCGGCTTCCGTCAAAAAGAGCTTTAAAAGAACTCCCCGCAGAAAAGTTTGCGTTTTCTGCCAGGAAAAGGTTGCGGTTATCGACTACAAGGACATTACGCGTCTGCGTAAGTTCATTACCGAAAGCGGCAAGATGCTGCCCCGCAGAATGAGCGGCACTTGCGCTAAGCACCAGCGTGAGCTTTCAAAGGCTATCAAGCGCGCAAGAGTTGCCGCGCTTCTTCCTTTCAAAGCCGACTGACAATAAATATCGTACGTCCGCCGCGGTTTGCCGCGGCGGACGTTTTCGGATGTCGGTTTATATTTCGGAAATTTCAGCGCACACGTCAGACTTTGTCGGTTTAAATTTTTCCGAAATGTTTTCCGCGCTTGATTTATCCGGCGGGCGATGATATAATTTTTTTGAGGTGCAAAAGAATGTCGTTCCCCGTAATCAAAAGCGAAAAACAGCTTGAACAGCTTGTGGAGGAGGCGGGTTTTTTGCCCTTTTTCCGCAACGCAATAGAGGGATTTTCGGTGGAAGAATGTATTCTCCCCGAACTATGGTTTTCGGAAAAAGTTGACGGCCCGTGGGAGTGGAAAGGTCCTGTAATCCGCGGCACGCGCTGCGCTTACGGCAAATTTTATCGCGGTAAAGCCGTGTTTATGGCAAGGCGGTTTTTCCCCGATTTCGCAAATTTCCGCCGCGACGGATACGATTATGACGCGCGTATGGACGACGGGCTTGCCCGCAGCCGCGATATTCCGCTTATGCAGGAGATGTGGAAGTTTCAGTCTATCCTTTCGAAGGAATTAAAGGCGCGCATATGCTTCACAAAACAGCGCAAAGCCTCCTTCGAAGGTTCGCTTACGCGCCTGCAAATGCTCGGTTATATCAACGTCGCAGATTTCGAGTATGCGGTAGATAAATACGGCAAGCCTTACGGCTGGGGACTTGCGCGCTACACGACGCCCGAAGCGTTTTTCGGCGCGGAATTTTCGGAAAGGGTTTATTCGTCGAAACCGAAGGAATCTTACGAAAAATTAAGCGAATACCTTCGTAAACTTCTTCCGCACGCCTCCCTTTCCCAAATCGAAAGCTTCCTCGGCGGAAATTCCGAATAAACCTAAATAATTAAAGGCAAGTTTGAATATGTATAGAAAATTAAAGGAAAAGACGCCCGTTCTTGCGGTCTGCTACGATTTCGACAGAACGCTTTCGCCCGACGAAATGCAGGCGCAGGGCTACATACAGTCCGTAGGCTACGACGTAAAACAATTCTGGCGGGAATCCAACGAGCTTGCAAAAGCCAACGATATGGACGGAAACCTCGCCTATATGTACAAAATGGTTGAAGAGGCGGAAGGGCATTTCGTTTTAAACAGAAAAGCGCTTGGCGAATACGGTTCGCGCGTGCGGCTGTTCGAAGGGGTGAAAGAGTGGTTCGCCCGCGTGAACGCGTACGGCAAAAAGTGCGGAGTGACCGTGGAACACTACATAATTTCTTCGGGATTGAAGGAGATGATTTTAGGCACAGAAATTGCGGACGAATTCACGGAAATTTACGCCTCAGCATTCTATTTTAACGCCCGCGGAGTGGCTAAATGGCCCGCGCAGGCTGTCAATTATACCAATAAAACTCAATTTTTGTTCAGAATAGAAAAGGGCGTTCCCGATATAAACGACAACGCGGTAAACGATTATTTCCCGCCCGAAAAACTTCGCGTGCCTTTCCGTAATATGGTTTACTTCGGGGACAGCGAAACCGATATCCCCTGCATGAAGCTGGTTACCGTCAACGGAGGGCACGCCG
The DNA here is from genome assembly GCA_947628555.1 of uncultured Clostridia bacterium. GTDB lineage: Bacteria > Bacillota > Clostridia > Christensenellales > Borkfalkiaceae > Coproplasma. The sequence continues at coordinate 15,579 of CANRAI010000011.1, forward strand.
TAGGCGTGTATGACCCGTCCGCGGGCAAAGAAAAAGTGGAAAAATTGCTGCAAGAAAACCGTATCAGATATATCGTGCCGGCGGATTACCGCGAGGGTAGCGATGCGGACAGGCTAATAAAGGCTATAATAGACAAGACGGCGGCGTATGAGGCGCTGGAAAACAAGCATGTATCCGACTTGTCCTGTTTATACAAAAAGCGGGACATGCATTGATTGAATATCGAAATTTGATAATATATAACCGCGGCGGGGCGATAGTTTATCGCCCCGCCGCGGTTTTTCCAAGTTTTTAACCGAACTTTAATTATCGTTGTCCTCGTCTTTCTTTCTGCCCAAAAGCTTTTTCCCCAAAACCTTGTTGGAAGTTTTGTTCGCAAATTTTATAATCTGCTGGGTGTTGCCGAATATTACCATGTGCTCGCCTTCTCCGAAAACATAGTCCGCGCCGGGAGGGGGGAGTACCTTGTTGCCCTTTTTAATGGTAAGAATGTTCAGCCCGAACTGCCTCGGATTTACGTCAACCATGCTGTGCCCAATCCAGGGAGAGGGCACGGCCAGCTCGAATATGGAGTGGTCCGCGTCTATTTCGAAATAGTCGTAAACCTTATCAATGTTAAGTTTCATCGCAAGCTTTTCGGCAATATCCCTGTTGGGGTAAACCACTTCGTCCGCGCCGACGCGCAAAAGGAATTTTCGCTGGATAGCCGTTTCCGCACGGGAAACTACGTATTTCGCCCCCAAATCCTTTAAAAGAGAAGTAATTTCAAGCGAAGCCTGAAAATCTTCCGCTATGGTAACCACGCAAACCGCAAAAGAGGGAATGTCCAGCGCTTTCAGGTTGTCCGCGTTCATACAGTTGGCTATAAGCGACCCGGAATATTTGGGCGCAAGCGCGTTTATTATGGCCTCGTTACGGTCTGCTATCATAACCTCGTCGCCCATTTCAAGCAGGTTTTCGCCAAGTAGCTGACCGAATTTTCCCATTCCTATTAACAATATCGATCTCATATTTTCCTCCGAAAACGCAATACGTATTGCGTTTTCTTATCTATCCTATAATTAAAGTATCCACGGGGTAACGTATTTCTGGATCCTTTTTGTTTTTTGAAAGCGCGAGTGCAAGCGTAAGAATTCCCACTCTTCCCGCGTACATAAGAATTATTAAAATTATTTTTGAAAACGCGGCAAGATGGGGGGTAAGGTTTATCGAAAGCCCTACCGTGCACACCGCCGAGACGCATTCGTAAAGCACCGTCTCGAAGCTAGCTATTTCGGAGCGCTCAATCGCGCATATTGAAAGCGTGGAAATTATTATAATCATAAGCATCGCCGCAAAAATAGCGAGCGACTGCGAAACAAGCGAATATTCTATGCGCCGCTTGCCTATGTTCAAATCCCGTTTGCCGCGGAAAACGCCTATCATACCCATTATGATTACGCTGAACGTGCCCACTTTCAAGCCGCCCGCAGTCGAGCCCGAACTGCCGCCTATGAACATAAGCACCACGGTGAGCAGATATCCGCTTTCGGACAGGGAAGAGGGGTCCGTCGTGAAGAAACCCGCCGTCCTCGGCGTAACCGAATTGAAAAAGGAAACCAAAAGCCTCTGCCCGAAAGTGTAGTTCCCGTATGTGGGATTTCCCCATTCGAAAAGCATAAACAGAAACGTGGATACGGTGATAAGTATAAAGCTTACGGTAAGCACGACTTTTGTATTCAACTGATATTTTTTGTAGCGGAAACGGCAATCCAGCACGTCCCCCCAAACGCAGAATCCCAGCCCGCCCATTATGATAAGAATACATATGGTAACGGAAACGACGGGGTCTGTCGCGTAATACGAGAGCGAGCCGAAACCTTCGTACGAAAGCAAATCGAATCCGGCGTTGCAGAACGCCGAAACGGAGTGGAATACGGAATAATAAATTCCCCTCGCCCAGCCGAAATCGGGTACGAAACGGAAACACAGCGCCGCCGCGCCCGCAAATTCGAAAATCGCAGTGCCTATGACTATGCGCTTTACAAGCGTGGAAAGCCCCGCAAGTTTTTCGCTGCCTGCGCTTGCCATAAGAAGCCGCCTGTTACCCAGGCCTATGCCGCGCTTGAAAAACAACAGAATACTCGACACAAAAGTCATGAATCCCAGCCCGCCGAGCTGGATAAGCATAAGGATTACGATTTGACCGAAAAGAGACCAGTGCGTGCCCGTTTGGTATGGTGTAAGCCCCGTTACGCAAGTCGCGCTCGTCGAGGTGAATAGCGCGCCCAAATAGCTTGTGCTTTCTCCTTTCGCCGTGGCAAAAGGCAGGATAAGCAGTGCGCTGCCTATTAAAATTACGAACAAATAACCGAGGGCAAGCGTTTGCCATACGGTATTTTTTGCCTTTATTTTCTTCATAAAATCCCGATAATTTTACCACCGCTTACAGTAATTGTCAAGCATAAGCGCGTTCACGCCGAAAAAGGTTTGAAGCGCGTTTTTTATTTAACAAATTTTTTTGCGGCGGCATATGGTTTAGTATTCGCATTTTGAAGGAGGAGAAAGTGGACGGCGTTTACATATCTTGCGACAGCGTTGTCGAGGACGGCGCAGAAATATATGCGCCGGCGCACATATCCGGCGGCTCACATATCTGCCGCGGCGCAGTTATCATGCCATTCTGCACATTGATTGGCGCGCACGTGGGTGAAAATACAGTTGTGCTTTCAAGCACTATAATCAAATCACATGTGTGCGAAGATTGCACCGTAGGTCCTTACGCCTACCTGCGTGAGGGTTCATATGTGGGCAAGGGCTCGCGTATAGGCGATTTCGTGGAAGTCAAGGCTTCCTCACTCGGAGAGGGCGTAAAGGCTGCGCATCTTGCCTATATAGGGGACGCGGAAGTAGGCAGCAACGTCAATATCGGCTGCGGCGCGGTGTTCTGCAACTACGACGGCAGGAAAAAGTCGAAAACGGTCGTCGGCGACGACGTGTTCATTGGCGCAAATTGCAACCTTATAGCTCCCCTTTCGATAGGCGGCGGAGCTTTCATCGCCGCAGGCACCACCGTTTGCGGCGACGTCGAAGAAAAGGCTTTCTGCATAGGCAGGGCGCGTGAATCGGTGAAGCGCGGCGGCGCTTCGGGGAGGTACAGAAACGGGTAAATATTTCGGCACGGACGGTTTCCGCGGCGAGGCGGGCGTAACCATTACTGCGGAGCACGCCTTTAAGTGCGGACGGGTGCTCGGCTGGTATTTTGGCGTGAACATGGGCAAAAAATGCCGAATAGTAATCGGCAAGGACACAAGACTGAGTTCTTATATGCTGGAATACGCGCTTGCGGCGGGAATTACCGCTTCGGGCGGGGACGCATATATTCTGCACGTCACAACCACCCCTTCCGTTTCGTATGTGACCAGGTGCGACGGCTTCGACTGCGGCGCAATGATTTCCGCAAGCCACAACGGCTACCGCGACAACGGCATAAAGCTGATAAATTCGCAGGGGGAAAAGCTGAAAGGCGGCGTAATCTCGCTTATAGAGCGCTTTCTTGACGGCGATTTATCCCCGTTCGGCGGTGAAATTCCGTTTGCAAGCGGCAGGGACGTGGGGCGCACGGTTGACTATATTTCGGGCAGAAACCGTTACGTGGGACACCTTATATCCCTTTCCACTTGTTCGTATAAGGGCATGAAAGTCGGGCTGGACGGCGCAAACGGCAGCGCCTTTGCCATAGCGCGCAGCGTTTTCAACGCGCTCGGAGCGAGGACGTACGTCATAGGCGACGAACCGGACGGCACCAACGTGAACGAGGGCGTGGGCTCTACCCATATCGAGGCGCTGCAAAAACTGGTCACGGAAAATTCCCTGGATATAGGCTTTGCTTTCGACGGCGACGCCGACAGATGTATTGCGGTGGATTCTCGCGGGCAGGTGCTTACGGGCGACGAAATCCTGTATATCTGCGCCGACTTTTTGAAGAGCCGCGGCGAGCTGTCCGAAAACAAGATAGTGTGCACCACTCTCAGCAACGGCGGACTAATCGAAAGCCTGAAAAACAAGGGAATATCCTGCGAAATCTGCGACGTCGGCGACAGCGCCGTTTTGAAAGCCATGCAGCTTTCGGGCGCCGTTCTGGGCGGCGAGCGCAGCGGACACGTGGTCTTTTCCAAGTATGAATCCACGGGC
>CANRAI010000012.1 GCA_947628555.1 uncultured Clostridia bacterium
TTACGGACAAATTCGCACGCTTCCCGAATTTCCGCGCAGGAAAAAGCGTCCCTAAGCTCGTATCCGCGCGAACGCTGGATATAAACGACTTTAACGGATTCGTTAAGCTTGCTTTTTATTAAACCGAAGTCGAACTTATCATTTTTTAGCCCGCAATATTCGAATTTAACGCCGAAATCCTTCAAAGAACCGTTATTTTCACCGAATATAACCCCTCTTATCGTGTCGTAAGGCATACCGCTTATGCATAAAAGCCCGTCGTTCGGGCGCAAAAGCCCGAAAAGCGCCACCGTAAGCGCATGAGTGCCCGACAAAAGATGAGGTGAAACAATTCCCGCCTCAGCGCCGAACGACAGCGCATAGACCTTACCCAGCGTATCCCTGCCCTCGTCGCCGTATCCGTAGCCTGTCGAACCGTTGAAATGACGTAGCTCGACTCTGCATTTTTCAAAAGCTTTAATAACTTTTACCTGGTTATAATACGCCGTTTCCTCCGTCGCGGCAAATTTCGGGGCAAGTTTTTTTTCACATTCTTCGATAAATTTTTTATTGTCCGTCATATAGCATTTCCTCGATTTTTTCTGGCGTCGCGTCTTTTGGCGCAAGCCACTTGATATTAGGCAGTTTTTTAAAGAAAGTTATCTGTCGCTTGGCATAATGACGGGTATTTTGCTTAATTATGTCACGCATAGTACTATGTTTATCGCCATTTTTTAGGCATTTTACGATTTCCTTATACCCTATCGCCTGCATACATTGATAATTTTCGTCAATTCCCTGCGCAAGCAAATTTTCCACTTCTTCAACAAGCCCGCGCTCGAACATCTCGTCAACGCGGATATCGATTCGCCTGTATAACACTTCCCTCGGGTAGTCGATAGCGACCGCAAGATAATCATATTTGGGAATAGGTTCGTCGTGCTGCTCGGATTTTTTGGTTCCGCTCGTTTCGTAAATTTCAAGCGCGCGAATCACCCTTTTCACGTCGTTTACATGCAGTTTTTGCGCCGTTTCGGGGTCGGCCTCACAAAGGAGCGAAAACAAATATTCCTTCCCTTGTTCTTTAAGGATTTCCGCGTACTTTTCCCGCACCGCGCTGTTTGCGCCCGCATGCCCGTAAGCAAAGTCGAAAAGCAAAGAATTTATATAAAATCCCGTGCCGCCGCAAATTATAGGCGTTTTGCCCTCCGACAAAAGCTTATCGACGACGGGTATGGCCATTTCGGCATAGTCAAACACACTGAAACTTTGCCTCGGGTCCGCAACGTCTATAAGATGATGGATTATCCCTTGTTTTTCCTCTTCCGTAGGCTTTGCGGTGCCTATATCAAGCCCCTTATACACAAGTTGCGAATCGGCTGAAATTATTTCCGTTTTAAGTTTTTTTGCGCATTGAACGGCAAGCGAGGTCTTGCCCGAGGCTGTTGCGCCGCAGATAATCAAAAGTTTTCCCAAATCAAACTATCCTTTTGAACATTTTTTCGATATCACGCTTTGTCAGCGTCACGCAGACCGGTCTGCCGTGCGGACATTTCAGCCCCATATCGCCGTCCATCATTTTGAAAAGCGCGTCTATTTCCTGCTCGGTAAGTTTCATTCCGCCCTTTACTGCGTGCTTGCAAGCCGAAGTCGCCAACTTATCCTTGAATAAATCTTCGAGTTTTATTTCTTTATAACTCTCCATTTCCGACAGAATTTCGTCGAAGAATTCTTTTATATTCATATCCTGCAAATCAGCCGGCACTTCGTCAACCCTGAAACTGTCAGCGCCGAAAGGCGAAACGGTAAAGCCCAATTCATCGAAAAGTTTCAGATTCTTTTCTATGAATCGCAGCTCCTCGACATTCACGTCGAATAAATAAGGGCAAAGCAGCGGCTGTTTCAAAATTTTGCGCTGTTTCAGCCGTTCTTTAAGCCTGTCGTAAATCAGTCTTTCGTGCGCCGCGTGCTGGTCGATTATATATATGGTATTGTGATATTCGTAGATAAGGTAAGTGTTGAACATCGAGCCGCAGTACTTGCAGTTGTCGTACTCGACGCGCGCCTGCATTCTTTCCAAATAGCGCTTTTCGATTTCCTTAGCCTTGGCCTGCGCAGACGGGGACAGAGAATTGTCCGCAACGCCCGAAACTTGCCTCTCGTCAAGCTGCAAGGAGTTTCCGAAGGTTTTAAGTTCTTCTTCGGCGTGGAAGAATTTATGCATCGGCAAATCCTTTTCCGTGTCGAAAAATTTTTCTTCACCCGAACTTTTTTCCGCAGGTCCATAAGGATTCCGCCCCGAAACAGGCGCCGAAGATGAAAAAGTCTGCGAAGTAAAAGGCGGCGCGGCTTTAATGGGCGACGCTGCCGAAGCGTGGAATCCGCCGTCTTCCGGCGAGCCCTCGCTTCTTTCCGGCTTGTATTTTTCAATTAATTCGTCGGGAATTTGCGTTTGCCTCTCCGAATAAATCTTATTTTGGCTTTCTTTGCCGCCTATGGTGGATTTCATTTCGGGAAGTCTGCCGCCGCCGACCACAAATTCCGCCGCCGTGGAAGTTCCGTCCAAAACTGCCGAAACAACTTTATAAACCGCGCCGTAGATGAAGCGGTTATCGACAAAACGCACGTCGGCTTTATTGGGGTGGACGTTTACGTCAACAATATCGGCAGGCACGTCAACGTTCAGCACGTAAAACGGGAATTGCCGCTTCATTGCGTAGCTTGCGTAGGCGTTTGTCATAGCCGTCGCTATTGTATTGTTGACAATATATCTGCCGTTGAGAAACAGGCTTTGATAGCTTTTGTTGGGTTTGAAAAAATTTTGGTTTCCGATAAATCCGTGAATGTGCACACCGTCCTTTTCGGCGTCGATTCTGAAACATTGCGGAATAACTTTTGCCCCATAAACCTGCGCGACGGCTTCTTCAAGCCCGCCGCCGTAAGATTGAAGGGAAAGCTTGCCGTCTATGAAGTATTTGAAGCGGACGTTCGGATTGCCGAGGATAAAGCGGACGACAAAACTTGTTATGTCCGTCTCCTCTTTTTTATCGGGTTTGAGAAATTTCGCACGGACGGGCGTGTTGTAAAATAGGTTATAAACGCTTACAATCGTGCCCTTTTCAAGCGCGGCGGGCTCAACTTTTCCCGCGACTCCGCCGTCGCAGGTAAGTTTACATGCGGGGTTTCCCTCCGTAACGGAAATAATTTCGACTTTTGAAACGGCGGAAATGCTTGCAAGCGCCTCGCCGCGGAAGCCGAGAGTTAAAATTTTATCTAAATCTTCAACGCGGGAAATTTTGCTTGTGGCATGCGGAAGAAAGGCGGCGCGCAAATCGTCCTTATGTATTCCTCCGCCGTTGTCAACCACCCTTACAAGCTGTTTGCCGCCCTTTTCTATATAAATTTCAATGTCCGTTGCGCCCGCGTCAAGGCTGTTTTCCACAAGTTCTTTGACGGCAGAATAAGGTCTTTCCACCACTTCGCCGGCGGCAATCATATTATATACGTTTTTGGAAAGTATGTTAATCCTGTTCATCTTTAACTTTCTCCACGAGGTCGCTTACAAGCATGAACGCTTGCATCGGCGAAAGATTATTAAGGTCGGTTTCCATAAGAATCCTTTCGACTTCGCTAGGCTGACGTACGTCGTCGTCCGCGCGCTCTGCGCGGGATTTATCCCCGCTTTCCACAAGCTTTAAAATCTGTTTCGCCCTGTCCGTCACTTCTGCGGGCACACCCGCAAGCGAGGCGACTTCTATGCCGAAACTTCTGTTCGCCCCCCCGCGCATGATTTTGCGAAGAAATACGATCCCCCCGCCAACTTCTTTTACGGCTATTTTATAGTTTTTAACTCCGCCGAGCTTACTTTCAAGTTCCGTAAGTTCGTGATAATGGGTCGCAAACATAGTCTTTGCGCCTATTTTTTTGGTGATATGCTCTATTACCGCCCAGGCAATGCTTAAACCGTCGTAAGTGCTTGTGCCTCTACCCACCTCGTCGAGTATCAAAAGACTGTTTTTCGTCGCGTTGCGCATTATGGTCGCGACCTCTATCATCTCAACCATAAACGTGCTTTGGTCTGAAATGAGGTTGTCGCTTGCCCCAACTCTTGTAAAAACCCTGTCCAAAACGGGAATCTGGGCCGATTTAGCGGGCACGAAACAGCCGAGGTGCGCCATTATGGCAATTATCGCCGTCTGCCGCATATACGTGCTTTTTCCCGCCATATTCGGGCCTGTAAGAATCATCGTGCGGTTTTCCGATTCATCCAAAAGGGTATCGTTGGGAATAAACCTGTCCTTTGAAATAACCTCTACGACGGGATGCCTGCCTTCTTTGATTATAAGCGGCTTGTCGCTTTCCGCGATTTGCGGACGTACGTAGCGGTTGGTCTTGGAAACCTCGGCGAAAGACGTAAGCATATCCAAAAGCCCCACAGCCGAGGCGATTGTCTTGAATTTATCTATATTTTCGGTAAGTATCCCCTTAATCTTATCGAATATTTCGGCTTCGAGTTTAAGAGCCTGGTCGTCGCTTGTAAGAATTTTTTCCTCCAATTCTTTTAGCTCGTCGGTGGTGTATCTTTCGGCGTTGGCAAGGGTTTGCCTGCGCTGATAATTCAAGGGAACTTTGTCCTTAAACGACTTGGTGACCTCAATATAATAGCCGAAAACCTTGTTGTAATTTATCCTCAGATTTCTTATGCCCGTGGCATCGCGCTCGCGGCTTTCCATGGCGAAAAGTATGTCTTTCGCGTTCTTTTTTACGTTTCTAAGCTCGTCAAGGCGGTCGTTGAAGCCGTCTTTTATGTACCCTCCGTCTTTAAGCGTTGCGGGCGCTTCGGGATTTATTGCGCCGTCCAAAAGCTTTACTATGGGCGACATATCCAAAAGCTCGTCGGAAATTTTATTCAAAATCGCCGAACAAAAGCCCGAAAGTTGAAATTTAAGGTTCGGTATCACCGAAAGCGAAGCGGATAGCGCCAGACAATCCTTTGGCAGAATATTTCCGTTGCTAATCTTTCCTGCAATGCGTTCGATATCCTTAACGCCTTTCAACAAATCGGTTAGGGCAAGCCTTATTACGGTGGCTTCGAAAAGTTCCGAAACGCCGTCCAATCTGTAATTTATGTCCGCAGCATTAGCGAAAGGATTCCGTAAGGAAGAATTTAAAAGCCTTGCGCCCATCGCTGTTCGGGTTTTATCGAGAAGCCATAAAAGCGAGCCGTATTTTCCACCGTCGCCCAGCGTTTTGACTATTTCAAGATTTTTAAGCGCCGCAGTGTCGAGCTGCAAGAAGCTTTCCGACACAAGGTAATTTACGTTGTCGATATTTTTCAGGGCATGCATCTGAGTTTCTTTCAGATATTCAAGCAACGCCCCGACAGCGGAAACGGCGTTATTTTTGCCTGCAATAGGATAAGCCGACAGCGATTTTACCGAAAACTGCGACAAAATCGCGCGCTCTGCGGCGGCGTAGCCGAACGCCCATGCAGGATAGCTTGAAAAGCGCGGCAGTACTCCGCTTGACGTTTCCCGACAGTCCTTAGAGGCAAACAGCATTTCGTCGTTGCAGATTATTTCTTTCACTTCGAGGCGGCACATCTGCGCAATACACTTGCTTACACATTCGGAAGTAAACTCCGTGGCGGTCAGTTCCCCCGTGGTTATATCCGCCCACGCGAGAGCCGCCGCGTCTCCGTTTTTGTAGGCGCAGCAGATATAATTGTTTGTCTTTTCGTCAAGTCCGGCGTCGGCTATGACGGTGCCCGCCGTCACAACTCTTACGACGTCGCGCGCAACAATTCCCTTTGCGGTCGCGGGGTCTTCCAGCTGTTCGCATATCGCCACCTTTTCACCGCAAGCCACAAGTTTGGATATGTAAGAATCCACCGCGTGGTAGGGCACGCCGCACATGGGCGCTCTTTCCTCCAATCCGCAATCTCTCCCCGTAAGAACGAGGTCGAGGATTTTGGAAGCCTTAACGGCGTCGTCGAAAAACATTTCGTAAAAGTCGCCTAACCTATAAAATACAAGGCAGTCTTTATATTTTTCCTTTACAGACAGATAGTGCTGCATCATTTGTGAAAGCGCCATAATTTACTCCGAAATATCCGCGACGACTCCCGTCAGCGAAACGCCGTTAGCCGCGTCGATTTTTACGTTTACGAATTTGCCTATAAGATTTTTTTCACTCGCGAAATACACCATTCTGCCGTATTCGTCTCTGCCGAGAAACATTCCGCGTTTATTATCGAAATCCTCGCAGAGAATTTCCACTGTCTTTCCCACATATTCGGCAGATTGCGCGCGAGTTTGGGAATTCACAAGCTCCACAAGCCTCATAATGCGCTCTTTTGAAACTTCTTCGGGTATCTGTCCTTCCATTTTGGCGGCGGCGGTTCCTTCGCGCCGCGAATAGACAAAGGTGAACGCCGAAGAAAATCCCGCTCTCTTTACAAGATTCAAAGTGTCCTCGAAGTCCTTTTCGGTCTCCGTGGGAAATCCTACTATCAAATCAGTGGTTATCGCGCAGTCGGGAACATATTTTTTCAGAATTTCAACTTTTTTAATGTAGTCCGCTGCGGTATAGCGCCTGTTCATCTTCCTAAGAATCTCGTCCGACCCGCTTTGCACGGGTAAATGTACGGCCCTGCATATTTTACGGTTTTCCGAAATTACCCTTGCAAGTTCTTCCGAAAAATCCTTTGGGTGGCTTGTCATAAACCTCAGACGGAATTTTCCGTCAAGTTTTGCTATTTTTTCAAGCAGTTCGGGGAAAGTCAAATCGTCTGTCCCCTTTCCGTAAGAATTTACGTTCTGCCCCAAAAGCGTGATTTCCTTATAGCCCTCTTCAATCAAAGCCTTTGCCTCGGCAACGATGTCTTGCGAGCGGCGGCTTCTCTCCCTGCCGCGCACGTAGGGCACGATACAGTAGCTGCAAAAATTATTGCAGCCGTAGGTAATGTTTATCCAGGCGTTAGGATAACTTGTCCTTAAAGGCTTATCATCCTCGCAAATTACGCCGTCGCCGTCCTCTATTTCAACGACCGTTTTCTTTCCGCTTTGTCTTTTCAAAATAAATTCTTTCAGTTTGCCCAAATTGTGAGTGCCGAAGATTATATCCACATAAGGAAATTTCTTATGGAGAACGTCGGCTTTTCCTATTTGTTGGGGCAGACATCCGCCCACGGCGATTATCATATCCTTCTTCCGCGCTTTCAACTTTTTCAGCATGCCTATATTGCCGTAGGCATGATTTTCCGCGTTTTCGCGTATGCAGCAGGTGTTGAATACGGCAATATCGGCGTCCTCTATTTTTTCACAGGCGGAATATCCCATTTCTGACAGGATACCGGCTATTTTTTCGGATTCGTGTACGTTCATCTGGCAACCGTACGTCGTAATGTGAAAATATTTACTCATATAAACTCTAAACCAGCATAATTATAACGGTTTTCAGGAATTTTTTCAAACGATTAAGCAATAATTATTAAAATTTATTAATACTATTTGAAATGGTTAAATTTCTTAAAATTACGGCGGTTATCCTCGCGAGTCTCGCCGTTTTCGCAGGCGCGCTGACTTTGACGTTTTTCGTTTTGACCAAAGACGCAAGATTAGACGAAAGCAAACTGCTTTCGGTAGATACCGGCATAACCGTTTTCGACTCCGACGGCGAAGAAATAGCCAACGCTTCGGCAACAGGCAAGCGGAAAACCGTTCCTATCGAAAATTTACGGCAGCACACCGTCCAAGCATTTATAGCCTCCGAGGACAGAACTTTTTACAGTCACAAAGGTCTTAACGGCAAACGCATGCTGAAAGCGCTGTACAAAAATATCGTCTCCCGCTCATTCAAGGAGGGCGCGTCAACCATAAGCCAACAGCTCGTTAAAAATACTCATCTATCGGGCGACAAAACCATTAAAAGAAAACTTAACGAGATACGGCTTACAAAGGCGCTTGAAAAAAGGTATTCAAAGGATGAGATACTTGAAATGTACCTTAACACAATTTATTTCGGACATAACTGTTTCGGGTTGGAAAGCGCCTCGGAATTTTACTTCGATAAAAGCGCGGAAAACCTTACGCTTGAAGAAAGCGCGGCGCTTGTCGGGCTTCTCACGTCGCCAAACAACTATTCCCCCTTTAAAAATCCCGATAAATGCCTGAAAAGGCGTAATTTAGTGCTTAAAGCAATGGCGGAATGTGGCTATATCACCGAAAATCAGTACGAACAAAGCGCTAAAAAGCAGTTGAACGCCGTAAAAAAATCAGAAAACAATAGAAATTCGGACTATCTTAACGCCGTTTTCGACGAACTCGAAGATATCGACCTTAATTTCTACAAGTTGACCGAAGGGTGCAAAATTTACACCTATCTCGACGGAGATTTGCAGGATTTTATCGAAAATATAAAATATCCGTGCGACAATTCGGTTATTGTAACGACTAACGCGGGCACGGTCAGCGCATATAAAAGCACTATCGGCAACGTCAAAAGGCAGCCGGCGTCCACAATCAAGCCTTTTGCCGTATATGCGCCCGCCATAGAAGAAAAACTAGTAAGCCCATACACAAGAATTTTAGACGAAAAAATCGACTTCGACGGCTACTCGCCCGAAAACCACGACAAAAAATATCACGGTTACGTAACAGTTTCCGACAGCGTGGCAATGAGTTACAACGTGCCGGCAGTCAAAACTTTAAATACTCTTACATTAGAGCGCGCCGAAAAATATCTGAACAAAATGGACATTTGGCTTGGCGAGGGAGAAAAAAACCTTGCTCTTGCCCTCGGCGGTATGGAACACGGACTTACTTTAAAACAAATTGCCGATTGCACTTCCACCTTTGCAAATTCGGGAATTTATAAACCGTCGCGCTTTATAAATAAAATAATTTCAAGCGACGGAACGACGCTTTACGAAGCGCATACCCCGCCCGTCCGCGTTTTCTCGGAAGGAACTTCCTCCCTTATGAACGACATTCTTATCCAAACTTCCAAAACCGGCACGGCAAAAAAACTGAAAAGTTTTAACTTCGACATCGCCTCGAAAACGGGCACGTGCGGAAGTGAGTCCGGCAACACCGACGCATATTCAATTAACTGTACAAGCGAAAACTGTATAGGCGTGTGGCTCGGGGATAAGGATAACAACCGTCTTAAAGTTACAGGAGGAAAAGACTGCTGCGAAGTTTCAAAGCAAATAATTGAAAAAATATACAAAAATCATACGCCGAAAAACCTTGAAACCGATAAGGGCACGGAAAAAATCGATATCGACGCCGAGGAATATTACGACAATAACAAAGCCGTCCTTGCAGACAGAATTTCGCCCAAACTTAATATAATTACCGTCAAAACCCTTATGGGAAACGTGCCGAAAGAAACCTCTACAAAATTTACCGACCCGGTAATTTTACAGCCCGAGATATCGATAAAAAACAATATAGTTAATATCAATTTATGTCACGCGAAGTACTATTCATATTTAATAAAACGCAGTAAAAACAACGAAAATACGGTGATTTATGACGGAAAATGGGTACAAATAGTCACCGACGTTCCCGAAAAAGGGGTTTACGAATACACCGTTACGCCTTATTATTTCGACGGACAAACAAAGCATTTCGGAAAGGAAATTCTTCTTCCGTCCGTGAAAATAGGCGAAAGCGGTAAAACGCCGCAAATCAAAATCCCCAACATTGCCAACGACGAATGGTATAATATGTAGTCTGATTTGCGCCATAATACTAAAAATCGCCCGACAAAAATGTCGGGCAATTCAAATTTTTATACGTGAATTTGAATATTTATAGTATAAAATTAAATGGATATCAAAGACGTATAACTTCTAAGGTATTTAACGCCTCGCTTATGAGACCTTCGACATCGAGCTTTGTCTCCTCCACTTCAACCTCTCCGAGAGCCGGCTTAATTACGGGGTGTTTAGGCAGAAATACGGTACAGCAATCTTCATACGGCTGTATGGATATTTCATATGCCCCCATAGCTCTGCTTCGCTCGATAATCTCGTCTTTATCAAAACCGCACAGCGGCCTTAAAACGGGCAGTTTTTCAATGACGCTGTTCGACGAGGTCATTCCCTCTATTGTCTGGCTTGCCACCTGCCCCAAACTTTCCCCCGTTATCAGCGCTTGCGCACCCGTGTTCAAGGCAATCCGCTCGGCAATGCGCATCATAAACCGCCGAAGAATGGTCACCATATATTCTCCGTTGCACTTTTTATGAATTTCTTCCTGAATGTGCGTGACTGAAACAATCGAAAGCCTTGTGCCGCAAGTGTATTGCGAAAGGACTTTTGCAAGTTCTATGACCTTGTCGCGCGCCTGCAAATTCGTATAAGGATAGCTGTGAAAATGAATACAATCCACGCTCATTCCCCGCTTAGCAATCATATGACCCGCAACCGGACTGTCGATTCCGCCCGAAATCAATAATAGTCCCCTGCCCGACGTGCCGACGGGCATGCCGCCCGCGCCCTTAAAAAATTTATTGAATACCAAAGTGGTTCCGTTTTCGCGCACGTCGATATTGATTATAAACTGCGGGTTATGCACGTCAACCTTGATATTGCCGTTTACCGAAAGCAGCCTTCCGCCGATTTCGGAACTGATTTCCATAGAATTCAGCGGAAAAGTCTTGTCGGCGCGGTGCGTTTCGACTTTGAAAGTGCCGCTATTTGAACAAACTTCCTTTGCCGCATTGAAAATTTCGTCAATGTCTGAGCGGACTTTCAATGCAACGCTTAAAGAATGTATCCCGAAAACTTTAAAAAGCTTTTCAAGAATCGTATCTTCGTCCGCCTCTTCGAATCCCTCGATTAGATACCTGCCGCTTTGGCGATGAATTTCGTGCTTCAATCCCTTTAAGGATTTTTCCATGTTTATACCGAAAACACGCTCGAAGTAGCCTCTGTTTTTGCCCTTCAAATGTATTTCGGAATATCTTACAATTATAACCTTTTCCATTTTTACGCCATAAGTTTTTTTCTTTTGCCAACAATTTTATTCAGAGTTTCCGCCGTAAATTCAATCTCTTTTTCGGTGTTTTCGGGTGAAAAACTGAATCTGAGTATTCCGTCCGCCGTTGTTTCGGATATTCCGCAAGCCAAAATCACGCGCGAATATCTCTTTTTCTCATTGGAAGCGCACGCCGACCCCGTGCCGATTATGACGCCGTTGTCGTCTGCTTCATGCAGAATTGTTTCCCCCCGCAACCCGTCAACGCCTACCGTAAGAATGTACGGCGAATTGTTTTCGGGCGAAATCCTTTTGAAATTTACCTTGTCCAGCCTATCCCACAGCAAATCGTTCAATCTCCGAACGGAATCGAAACACTTCCCGATAGCCGAATACCGCTTGACCGCCGCATATTCGAAATCCTTTATGCCGAAAACGTTTTCCGTGCCGCTTCTTTCGCCGTGTTCCTGCCCGCCGCCGTAAATGTGTGGAGATATAATAAGATTTTTGCGCTTAATTAGCGCGCCCACGCCCTTTATCCCGCCGATTTTATGCGCGCTGACGGAGTATAAATCGATATTTTTAGTAAGTTTAAACGGTATTTTGCCGAAAGCCTGCACCCCGTCCGAATGAAAACATACATAGGGATTTTTTGCCTTGACAGCTGCCGAAATTTTTGCGATATCGTTCACCGCGCCCGTTTCGTTGCCGACGTGGATTACCGACACAAGCGAGGTTTTGTCGTCGATAAGTCTTAAAAGGCTTTCAACGTTGACGCTTCCGTCGCCGTTTAAATCGGCAAAGCGTACTTCGATTCCCCTTCGCTTCAATTCATTTACCGCCGAAAACACAGCGGAATGTTCACCAAGTGTGGTAACGACGTTCCCGCGCCTGCCTGCGCCGAATATCGCTTGATTGTCCGCCTCTGTGCCGCAGGATGTGAAAATCAAATCGTAATTCGAACCGGAAGTCAAAAGCGCAAGAATATTTTTCCTTGCTTCCCGCAACTCTATTTGTATATTATAACCTTCCGCATACAGCGCGGAAGGATTATAATAAGCCTCGTATAAAAATTTTTCGGCGCGCTTCAAGCACTCTTCGTCCGGCTTGGAAGTCGCGGCATTATCAAGATAAATCATTAAATTTCAATCATTCCTTTGAATGAAAGTTTGACGGGACCGTCTAACTCAACTTCACCGTTTTCCAGACAGTTTACAAACAAATCGCCGCCTTTTAGTTTTACGGTTATAGGCGCGTTGCGCAGACATCTGCCGTTCTCGACGGCGGCTATGGCAGCCGCGGCTGCCGCAGTGCCGCATGACAGAGTTTCGCCGTTTCTCTTTTCCCAAACGCGCATTTTAACGGTCAATTCGTTCACAACTCTCACACATTCCACATAGACGCCATTGGGGAAACTCCCCGAATCGTTCAGATACTGCCCCAAAGCCTCCAAATTTACGTCGTCAACCTTGTCACAGAATATCACGCAGTGATTATTGCCCACATTCACAAACGTATAATTATTCTCTTTTATGAGAGATTTTATATATTCGTCGTCCGTTGCGGGAAAAGCTTTTCCGGCCTCGAATTCGGGCTTTCCGAGATTTACCGAAACCGAGCTTGCCATGCCGTTAAAAGAACTTACTTTCAAAGCTTTAACTCCGCTGCACGTTTCTACGTCGATATCGTCGGAACTTACAAGCTTGTTGTCATAAAGATATTTAGCCACGCACCTTAAAGGATTGGCAGCCATTCCGCCGTCGCTTCCATCGCCGTTAAATACCCTGATTTTTGCGTCGGCAATCCCTGATTTTTCAATCATTACGATTCCGTCGCCGCCTATTGCGGAATGTCTGTCGCAGAAATTTATCGCAAGCGATTCAGGGCAGGTTACGGCATTGTCCATATTGTTGAAGAAAATATAGTCGTTGCCGCAACTGTGCATCTTGCAAAATTCGAGTTTCAGCTTTTCCTTTCTTAAATTATTGATATCCACAAGTTCGGTATTGAACTGGTTATACCTGCCCGCTATTACGTCCGCAAGCGCGTTAGCCGTGTCAAGCGAGGTCAGAACTGTAATTCCCAGCAAAATCGCATGATGGTGAAGACTTATATAATTGGTTATGGATTCTATATCCGTTTTGCCCGTATAAACGACGTAGTCTATCTTCCCCTCGTCCATAAGCTTGAAAATCTCCGAATTGGAAGAAAGTCTTGCCACGTCCGTACATTCAAGCCCTATGCTTCTAATTACTTTTGCCGTGCCTTTCGTCGCGTACAATTTAAGCCCGAGGTCGGCAAATTTTTTTACGATATTTACGATTTCGAATTTGTCTTGGTCGTTTATGGTAAAATAAATGCCCGCGGGGTGGGTTTTATCGGGATGCCGCATATTGAAACCGGCGGAAACAAGCCCTTTGAACAGCGCTTCTTCTATCGTCTTGCCTATACCCAGCACCTCTCCCGTGGATTTCATTTCGGGTCCCAACTGGGAGTTGACGTCGTTCAGCTTCTCAAAAGAGAACACGGGCACTTTTACGGCGACGTACGGCGAAGAAGGATATAATCCCGTTCCGTAGCCAAGTTTTTTCAGCTTTGCCCCCACAAGAATTTTAGTGGCAAGGTCAACCATAGGTACGCCCGTTACCTTTGAAATATACGGAATCGTGCGCGAAGCGCGGGGATTGACTTCTATTACGTAAAGCTGGTTATGATAAATAAGGTATTGAATATTTATAAGTCCCTTTGTCTTTAAAGCTATCGCAAGCTTTATTGATATATCCACCACCTTTTTAAGCATTGCGTCGCTGAGATTATAAGGCGGATAAACGGCAATAGAGTCGCCGCTGTGGACGCCCGCGCGCTCGATATGCTGCATAATTCCGGGAATCAGAACGTCTGTGCCGTCGGAAATGGCGTCAACTTCCAGCTCAGTCCCCATTAAATATTTGTCGCACAGTACGGGATTTTCAATCTTTTGAGCAAGAATTACGTCCATATATCGCTCAATATCGTTCTGGGTAAAGGCTATTGTCATATTCTGCCCGCCTATGACGTACGACGGGCGCAGAAGCACGGGATAGCCCAGCGTTTCGGCGGCTTTGACAGCCTCCTGTTTACTCATTACGGTAAGACCCTTGGGGCGGGCAATTTCGAACTGCTCCAAAAGCTTGTCGAAGCGTTCCCTGTCCTCAGCGAGATCTACGCTGTCCGCAGGCGTTCCCAAAATCCTGACGCCCTTTTTGTCGAGATAGCCGCACAGCTTAATTGCGGTCTGTCCGCCGAAAGTTATAACGACGCCGTAAGGCTTTTCAATATCGATTACGTTCTGGACGTCCTCGGGGGTAAGCGCTTCGAAATACAACCTGTCGGCAGTGTCGAAGTCGGTGGATACGGTTTCGGGGTTATTGTTGATTATTATAACCTCATAGCCCAGCCTTTTAAGCGCCCATACACAGTGCACGGACGAATAATCGAATTCTATTCCCTGCCCTATTCTTATGGGTCCCGACCCTATGACTATTATTCTCTTTTTATTGCTCCTCGCTACGAAAGGTTTGGCTTCGTCGTGCTCCTTTTCGTCGTAAGTGGAATAAAAATACGGGGTCTGCGCAGCAAATTCCGCGCCGCAGGTGTCAACCATTTTGAAAACGGCGTTGCGGTGCATAGGCAATTTGTTGCCCGAAAACTTTTCAAGCTCTTTATCTGGATAGCCCAGCTTTTTCCCGCGGATATATTGCGCGCGGGTCAACGTCTTTCCCGTAATTTCCTTTTCGTAATCGGCAAGATTTTTAAGCTTATATAAAAACCACTCGTCTATTTTGGTAATTCTGTATATTTCGTCGATGGATACTCCGCGTTTTATCGCCTGATACACAACGAAAAGTCTTTCATCGGTAAGGTCGTAAAGGCGTTTTTCAATTTCTTCGTCCGAAAGCTCCGCCATCTTGGGCATATTCAGCGTGCCCGCGGAAATTTCCGCGCCGCGCACAGCTTTCATAATAGCCATTTCGAAACTTGTGCCTATCGCCATAACCTCGCCTGTAGCCTTCATACGCGTTCCGAGGTTACGCTTGGCATATAAAAATTTATCGAAAGGCCATTTCGGAAGCTTAACTACTACGTAGTCCAGCGTGGGCTCGAAGCAGGCGTAGGTTTTGCCCGTAACGTCGTTTTTGATTTCGTCGAGGGTATAGCCGAGGGCGATTTTCGTAGCGACTTTGGCAATCGGATAGCCCGTAGCCTTGGAAGCGAGCGCCGACGAGCGGGAAACCCTAGGATTAACTTCTATTACGGAATATTGAAAAGAATCGGGGTCGAGCGCGAATTGGCAATTACACCCGCCCTCTATTTTCAGCTCGCTTATTATTTTAAGCGAAGCCGTACGGAGCATCTGGTATTCCTTGTCCGAAAGCGTGACGGCGGGCGCAATGACTATGGAGTCGCCCGTGTGTATTCCGACGGGGTCGAAATTTTCCATAGAGCAGACAGTCAGCACGTTACCCGCGCTGTCCCTTAATACCTCGAATTCGATTTCTTTCCAGCCGCCTATGTATTTTTCTACGAGCACCTGCGTTATGGGCGAAAGCATGAGTCCGTTGTGGGATATAAGGCGAAGTTCCTCTTCGTCCTTTGCAACTCCACCGCCCGCGCCGCCAAGCGTATATGCGGGGCGCACAATTACGGGATATCCGATTTTTTCCGCTATCGCCACACATTCTTCAACAGAATATGCAATATCGGAAGGCACGACGGGCTGGTTTATCTTTTGCATCGTCTCCTTAAAAAGCTCCCTGTCCTCCGCCCTGTCTATGGATTCGAGGTTTACGCCTATAAGTTTCACGCCGTATTCGTCGAGGAAACCCGACTTCGCAAGCTGGCAGCCCAGCGTCAGCCCCGTCTGACCGCCGAGCGAGGCAAGCAAGCTGTCGGGACGTTCTTTTATGATTATTCTTTTAAGCGTATCCGCCGTAAGCGGTTCCAGATAGATTTCGTCGGCAAGCGCCCTGTCGGTCATTATCGTCGCGGGGTTGGAATTACATAGTACGACGTTCATGCCCGCGTCTTTTAATACGCGGCACGCCTGCGCGCCCGCGTAGTCAAATTCGGCAGCCTGACCTATTACTATGGGGCCCGAACCTATTACAAGTACCTTTTTTATATCCTCTCTCTTAGGCATTGCGCTTGTCCTCCCTTACTTTTGCGATAAATTTATCGAACAGAAACGAAGCGTCCTGCGGTCCGCCGCACGCCTCGGGATGAAACTGAACGGTATATGCGTTCAGCTGGGGATAATCGAAACCTTCACAGGTGTTGTCGTTCGCGTTCACATACGTTAGCCTGCCGATACCCTGTAAACTCGACGAAATTACTTCGTAGCCGTGGTTTTGGCTGGTTATATAGACCCTGCCCGTTTCCAAATCTTTGACGGGCTGATTAGCGCCTCTGTGACCGTATTTCATTTTAGCGGTTTTTCCGCCCATAGCAAGCGCAAAAAGCTGGTGACCTAGGCAAATTCCGAAGATAGGCAATTTACCTGCCAATTTTTTAAGATTTTCAATAATTTCAACGTTCTCCGCGGGGTCGCCGGGACCGTTCGTAAGCATAAGCCCGTCTGCCCCGAGGGATAAAATCTGTTCGGCGCTATAAAAGGAAGGCACTCTTATACAGCGGCAACCGCGCTTTACAAGTTCGCGGATTATGTTTTCTTTCGCGCCGAAGTCCCATACCGCGATTTTCAGACCGTCAGGGTCGCCGTAGTATTCAACTTTTTCGCAGGTAACGTTTCTTACCGCGTCTTTTATGCAGTAAGCGCCGACGGCGTTCAGGTTCTTCATCGGTTTAGAAGTTATCGCCGCGTTCATAACGCCCGCCTCGCGCACGATTTTCGTCAGTTCGCGCGTGTCTATGCCGTAAATCCCTATGATGTTTTTCTCTTTAAGGAATTTGTCAAGCGTTTCTTCCGCCCTGAAATTAGACGGAGCGTCGCATTTTTCGCGCACGATATAAGCGGAGGCCCACGGCTTTTTGCTCTCCTCGTCGGGGGATATCATTCCGTAGTTGCCTATAAGCGGAAACGTCTGTGTGACAATCTGCCCGTAATAGCTGGGGTCGGTAAGCGTTTCGATGTACCCCGTCATACCCGTGGTGAACACAAGCTCGCCCACCGTTTCGCCGTCCGCGCCGAAGCGCGTTCCCTGAAATTCCCTGCCGTTTTGCAACGTTAAATAAACCTTGCCGTTGTTCATTAAAAACTTCCTCTATGTAATGACGGCCGAAGCCGTATTTAAATTTCTCACATTAAAATAAAGACTGATTTAAAAAATAAATCAGTCAATCGACGAAAATGCCCCACCGCAGCGGACAATAAAATTATCAAAATTGAAAAAAATTTCCCCGTCCGCACACGGATAAATCTTTTCCGCTTTTGTAAACAGGGATTCAGTTAAAGCGCTTACCTCCCCCAAAATACTCGTTTCGGGCTGCGGTTGCGTTAAAAACCTTAAAGTTCTCATAAATCTCTAACCTTATAAATTATATAACAGCTCGAATTTCAAGTCAAGCAAAATCAATATAAAGTTGTAAGGAAATCGAAAGAGGCAAGCTGCTTCTTCACGGCTTTGTAGTCCGGCACGTAATCAGAAACAAGTTTCCAGAACGCAGGAGAATGGTTGTGGCATATTACGTGGCAAAGCTCGTGGACGATTATATATCTCCTTATATAAAGCGGCAGCATAAAAACCATATAATTAAAATAAAGATTGTTCCTTCCGTCGCAGCAACCCCACCTGCCTGTGTATTTTCGGATATTTACGCTATTGGGCGTTATCATAGTCAGCCTGGAAATTTCTTCCACGTTTTCCATAAAATCCGCCGTACAGGCGTCGGTAAAAAGTTTTTGTATATTTTCGAACTTTTTTACATAGACGGCTTCGGAAGATATCAGGTTTTTATCGGATATAACAAGCGGCAGTTTTCGCCCGTCGAGATAAACGCATTTTCTCTCAACCACATCGTCGTTCACGGCAAGCCGCTCGGCGTTCCTGTTGACGATTTTATCTATCCACCGCTCTTTCGACGCGAGAAAATCCTCTACTCTTGATAGTGGAGTCTCCCACGAACAGCGGACCGTGATTTTATTGTCGCCAGACACTGAAACGGACATGCTCTTGCGTGGGCTGCGGATTATTTCATATTTATATTTCATCGGTCTGTACCTTGAACTGCACGCGCAACTCGTCCCCGACCCTGCCCTCGACTACGGAAGTCTTTCCGTCGCTTTGCCTATATAAATCGAGCGTTTCTCCCGCTTTGCATTGCTTGACGAAAGTTATCTGAATTTCGGAAAAGAACCTGCCTTTCAACTCTTCGGGCGTAAAGGTATCGAGGAGAAAATCAGCGTATTTCGTGTTGTTC
>CANRAI010000013.1 GCA_947628555.1 uncultured Clostridia bacterium
GTGCAAAACTATATGACTTTTATTTCCACGCAGTGCGATTCCGCCATAAGGCAGGTGGCGCGCCAATATCCTTACGACGTAAGCGACAACGGCGACGAAAAATCGCTGCGCGGTTCTTCGGTAGAGGTTGCGGAAGAACTTAAAAAGGAACTTCAAGCCCGTTGCGATATGGCGGGGATAGACATTATGGACGTAAGGATAAACAACCTTGCCTATGCGCCCGAAATAGCCGCGGCAATGCTTCAACGCCAGCAGGCGGGGGCGATAATAGCCGCAAGGCAGAAGATAGTTGACGGCGCGGTATCCATGGTGGAAATGGCTTTGAAAAAGCTTTCCGACAACGATATAGTGGAGCTTGACGACGAAAGAAAGGCGGCGATGGTTTCCAATCTTCTAGTAGTCCTTTGCGGCAACCGCGACGCCCAGCCCGTAGTAAACAGCGGCAGTATATATTGACCCTTTAAAAACCGCACCTACCTTTAAAATCAATAACGCACCTTGTGTTTTAGTGGAATTACATACGCTGTTTTACGGCGCGTGCGGCAGGAGCTTTTTAAATTCCGTGAAATATAATTTTATGAAATATATCCCGCATCAAGAACTTTTTCTATGCGACGAAAAGGACGCCGAGGATTACAGAAAAACCGTTTACGCTGAGGCGAGAGCGGTAATAATCATTTTCTGCATATCTCTTGCGGCGGCAGTTTTCGCTGGCGCTGTTACCGCGCAAATTACCCTTCCGTTCGCTTTTAGGTTGGCTCTTTTGTGCGCGGGGCCCATTATCTTTTTCGCGGCGTTTGTAATAACGCTTATAGTTTTTGACAGAAGAACTTCCCGCATATTCGAAACAAGCTTTTCAAAGCTCGGCAACAGTTTGGAGGATAACCTAAAAAGGCAGTTGCATTCAGCCTATGTGCGCAACCGGCGTGCGGGTAACATAATGTTCATGTCGGTCAACGCAGGGGGAATTTTGATAGGCGCGGCGCTGGGTTATTTCGGTTATATCAAGGGCGACTCCGTAAATCTTTGGGAAAACGTCGGTTGCTCCGCCGCCGTCTGTTTCATTTTGGCAGCCATTGCGTCCTTTATCATCTGGGCTATTATGTACAGAGTATATCTTTCCCGCATAGCGCCTGCCGAAGAAGAACTTTTAAACGCCCAAAACCGCGGCGGGGAATGAAGTTATGGAAAAAGCGAACAAAAAACAAATACCGCTGAGGATATCGGAAAATTTATTCGACGAGCTCGAACGGTGGGCGGACGACGAATTTCGCTCGATAAACGGACAGATAGAATACCTTCTGACCGAATGTGTAAAATACCGCAAAAAAGGCAAAAAGGGCTTGACGAAAGACGAAGAAAGCGATTAAAATATATTCGGGAAAGGGCAAAACTTTCCCGAATATTTAATTAAAGAGGACAGTATGGCGCAATTTGACGTTGAAAAACTTAAAAAATACCAACGCGGCGAAAGGGTCGGAACGGTTGCGCTTTTTTTCTGTGCCGCCGTGTTTTTTGCTTTCGCCGCGCTGTTAATCGTCGCCCGCGCGCGTGAATCGGCTGTTTTGAACGTTGCTGCGTGGGCTGCCGCGCCCCCTCTTCTTGTCGCGGGCGCCGCCGTTGCGGCATACTGTAACCTGAAATTCGGCTGCGGCATAACAGCAATGATTAAAAAATACGTCACCGAAACGCTTATCGAAAACGCCCATGCTCTACGTCCCGAAAAAACTTCTCTCTCCTTTGAGATTGAGGCGGACAAAACGTTTGTTCAAATTTCGGTGAACGGCGGCAAGGAAAGAATAGTTTTCGATTTTTCACCGTTCGGGAAATTTACTCTTTCCCGCAGGGCGGCGGCTTTGTCCGCCGTAGCGGATAAACTTAATTCCACGTTTATTAAGCTTTATGAGCGCGGCGCCGCCTATTCCTCGGTCGAATACAGGATTATAAACGGCAAGAAAAAGGCGGGGAAGCCCGTTCCCGTCATTGTGGACGGCAAGCCCGACCCCCGCGCCTTTAAAGCCTATCTGAAAAGCAAATGAAAGGACTTATTTTAAACAATACCTACTTTGACAACGCCGCAACGCGTTACCAAAGCGCGCGCCTTAAAGAAGAACTCGAAAAACTCGGAGTGGAAACCGACGTAAAAAAGAACGACTTTTTCGGCGCGGCAATTAAAGAGGGAAAACTTGAAAACGCGGCGGCGGGATACGATTTTTGCGTGTATCTGGACAAGGACAAATACGTTTCCTACGCTTTGGAAAAGTGCGGAATGAGGCTTTTCAACCGCCACGACGCCATCCGCGCCTGCGACGACAAAGCCATAACCTTCCTGCGCCTTGCGGACAACGGCGTGCCCATGCCGAAAACCTTTCCCGGGCTGTTGTGCTACACGCCCGATTCCCGCGTTTCGCGCGATACGTATGAGTTTCTTGCGCGCGAGCTGGGCTTCCCCATGATAGCCAAACGCTGCTATGGCTCGCTTGGAAAATTCGTCTATAAAATCGACGGCATGAAAGAATTGGAGGCTGCGGGAGAGGAATTAAAGTGCGTCCCCCACCTTTTCCAGCAATTTATTCCGGAAAGCGCAGGAATAGACGTGCGCGTCATCTGCGTCGGAGGCAGAGCCGAAGTTGCCATGAAGCGGGAAGCAAACGGCGATTTCCGTTCAAACATAGAATTAGGCGGAAGGGGAACGCCCTACAAAATAGACGGTGAATTGCGCGCGCTGACAGAAAAGACCGCCCGACTTCTGAATTTGGACTACTGCGGAATAGACGTGCTTTTCGGCAAAGACGGATATCTTTTGTGCGAAGTCAATTCCAACGCCTTTTTCGGCGGAATCGAAAGCGTCACGAACGTGGACGTCGCGGGCATTTACGCAAGACATATAGTAAAAAGCGTTAAAATAGGCGTTTGATTTAACATATAAATTTAAGCTAAAATTTTCGAAAGGCGTACGAGCGCGAAACTTCGCGCTCGTACGCCTTTGAACGTTAATTATTTTAGCCTTGCCTTTGCCACGGCGGAGTGCCAGCCTTCGAGAAGTTCCAGCCGCAAAGATTCCGATGATTGGGGTCTGAAAACCCTCTGCACCGCGCGGTTTTTGCGGATTTGCTCTTCCCCGAGAAAGCCGCAGGCGATTCCAGCAAGATAAGCCGCGCCGAGCGCGGTGGTTTCCACCACTTTGGGGCGCATCACCGCACAGTTTAAAATATCCGACTGAAACTGCATCAAAAAGTTATTCGCGCTTGCCCCGCCGTCAACCGCCAGAGCGGAAATTTTTATGCCTGCGTCCTTTTCCATCGCAGTAACAAGGTCGGAAACCTGATAGGCGATGCTTTCAAGCGCGGCGCGGACGATATGATATCTGTTTGTTCCGCGGGTGACCCCCGTAAGTGTTCCGCGCGCTTCCGCGTCCCAATAAGGCGCGCCCAAACCCGTAAAGGCGGGCACAAGATATACCCCGCCGCTCGACGGCACTCTTTTTGCCGCGCGTTCGCTTGCCGAAGCCGTCCTTATTATCCGCAAGCCGTCGCGCAGCCACTGCACCACCGCCCCGCCCACGAATACCGAACCTTCCAGGACGTAGCAAGGCTTTCCAACCGCCGCGCCGAGAGTGGTCACAAGTCCGTTTTGGCTTTTTACGGGCTTGTCGCCCGTGTTCATAAGAAGAAAACAACCCGTGCCGTATGTGTTTTTAATGTCTCCCGCGGCAAAACACGCCTGCCCGAACAGCGCCGCCTGTTGGTCGCCCGCAACGCCGCAGACGGGCACTCCCTTTAACGCGCCGTCGGCAATTATTCCGAATTCATGTGCGCTCGGCATGACTTCGGGCAGCATACTTTGGGGCACGTCGAAAAGGCGCAAAAGCTCTTCGTCCCATTTCAACGTGTGAATATTGAAAAGCATTGTGCGGCTTGCGTTTGTGTAGTCAGTGGCAAAGACTTTCCCGCCCGTAAGCTGCCATAAAAGATAAGTATCCACCGTGCCGAAACACAGCTCTCCACGCTCGGCGCGCTCGCGCGCCCCCGAAACGTTGTCCAAAATCCATTTTATTTTCGTGGCGGAAAAATATGCGTCGGGAACAAGCCCCGTCTTGTTGTAAATGCGCTCCGAAAAGCCGTCGCTAACCAGCTTTTTGCAGAAGTCGGCTGTGCGGCGGCATTGCCAGACTATGGCGTTATAAACGGGTTCGCCCGTGCGCCTGTTCCACACTATCGTGGTTTCGCGCTGGTTGGTTATGCCTACGGCGGCTATATCCGCCGCAGAAAGGTCTGCGCGCTTCAACACTTCCGCCGCCGCCGAAAGGCTGCCTGAAAGAATATCGTGCGGGGAATGTTCCACCCAACCGGGGAATGGATAAATCTGCCTGAATTCCCGCTGCGCCTTAGAAATTATCCGACCTTCGCCGTCGAAAATTATGGCTCGGGTGGAAGTCGTGCCTTGGTCTATCGCAAGTATGAATTTCATATTTGGATTATAGCATAAGTATCCGTTTTTTTCAATAGTCTGTTTGAAGAAGACTGCTTTTCTACGATTTTCCTTAACGGATTAAAATTCTTAAAAACACGCGGCCTTAGTTAAAACGGGCGCGGGGCAAAAATTTGCCCCGCGCCCGTAACTCCCATTACGTTGAATCCCGTCCGTCGATTCCGTTATACATCTTATGAAATTCCTCTACTTCGTCGGGGTCAAGGGAAACTTTCTGCAAAAGCCCCGTGCACTCGTTTGCCGAAACACATTCGTCCATAAGCTCGCCGATAAGCTTTCTGTTTTTACGCTTGCTCATACCATTATTCTGCGCAAATTTTTGCGGAATATTCACCCTATAAAGGCGGTACGCTTTGCGTTTTTTACAAAAAACTATGTCCGCATAAGCAAAGGCGTTATTTATTCTTTCCGCCTTTACTGTTTGCGCGCTCTTCCTGCGGGCGTTCGGAATTTACCTCTTCGCCGCTTTTTAATTTTTTAAGCATTTCGGCGATTTTTTCTTCTGACAGCTCCTCGCTTGTTTTTTCAAGCTTGCCATAAGCCATTTTGTCATGATGAATAGTCATACGCCCTCCCGTTTATCTAAACCACTATAAAGTCTATCGTTTTTTGGATAATATAACCAATGTCTCAACGTGTTTCGTTTGGGGAAACATATCGAACGGGGTCACCGAAGTAATTTCATAGGGGGAATTTACACGGACGTGGTCGGAATTGCCGCGGACTGTAAGGCTTCCGTCCGCATCGCACGCCAAAGTATCGGTCAAAATCCCCAAATCGCGGGCAAGCGTCGCCGGATTGCAGGATATCAAAATTATTTTATCCGCGCCGCACGTCTTTAATTTTTCGACGACGGACCTCTCCATCCCCTTGCGCGGCGGGTCGCATACAACCACGCGTTTACGCCCTTTCGAAGCTTCGAACACGCCGTCCAGCTTGTCCTCCACCCTGCCGCAGATATTTATCATTTTGCCGTTCAAGCCGTTTTTACCGCAAAGCTCGTCCGCACAGCGCGAAGCCTCCTCCACTATTTCCACGCCGTAAGCTTTTCCGCACGCCTTTGCAAGCATCGCGGTGAGCATTCCGCCGCCCGAATATAAATCTATGGCAACCGTATTTTCAGACGCCGCCTCTTCAATCACGCGAAAATAAAGCTTTTCGCGCATGCCGTCGTTCACCTGTAAAAAGGTTTCGGCGCCCGCCCTGTATTTTATGCCGCAGTCCTCGGCTTCGAAAAATCCGTTGCCATAATGGATTTGCCAATTATCCGAAAAAATAACGTTGCTCTCCGACGGGTTAATATTAAGAAGCAGAGTGAAATCCCCCAATTCTTTTTTCAGCGTCCCGACCAAAAAGTCCGTATCGATTTTACGCGCAGCCACAAGGGCTATAATGAATTTGCCGCCGACTTCGCGCACCACGATATGTCTTAAAACGCCCGTGCGGGTGGCTTCGTCATACCCCTTTACCCCGCATACGCGCGCGAAATTTTTGACTGCGGCAATAATTTTTTTTACCCATTCCGATTGAATAAGGCAATCGTCTATGGGAACTACGCGGTGGCTTCTTACCGAGTAAAAACCGAGGACGGTATCCCCCTTTTCATCAACGCTTACGGGAATCGCCAGCTTGTTGCGGTAACGGAACTGCCTGTCGCAGGGAACCGTATTTTCAACAGCCGCCGAAATGCCGCCGATTTTTTTCAAAGCGGTTTCCACAAGCCCGCGTTTAAATTCAAGCTGCCCCGTATAGCTCATATGCTGTAAATTGCAGCCGCCGCATTTAGTAAATACGGGGCAGGGCGGCTGTACGCGTTGCGGAGAAGATATAAGCGTTTCTTCAAGCTTGCCGTAGGCGACGGACCCGTCCTTATTGACTTTCAGCGCCTTGAATTTTACGCTTTCCCCTTTAAGACAAAAAGGCACAAACGCCGTTGTGCCCTCCGCTTTTATTATTCCCTCGCCCTCCGTGCCGTATGCAAGCACTTCGCCGCTATATTCCTTATTTTTTTCAATCATTTTTTAATCCTGCGCACAAACATATTCACCATCGACTGGCACTTGAAAATCAGATAGTCATAGACGAAGAACGCCGGCGACCCGAGGCAAAAAATAAATACGTATATGTATTTATTTAAAATTTCATATAATTCGGCAGGCAGAAACGACCCGCCCAAAACTCCCCCGAATACAAGGAAATATCCCGCAAGGAGCGTACAGTCGAACCACATGGCTTTAACGGCGAGAGCAAGCCAACGGTTGATTTTAAAGCGTATCTGCAAACAGTTTACAAGCGGATGAAGCCCGAAAAACATTGCGAACGGCACAAGATTCCAGAATTGCACCGCCGCGCCGAGCACGACGGTTAAAATAAGCGTTCCCGCGTACGCCAAAAACCCGCCCAAGATAAACTGTTTGGAAAGGGGCAGCATTAAAGCGAGAATCGCCAGCATATACCAAAGTCCCAGAAGATAGTCGCCCAGGCTCAGCAAGCCGAGGGACAAAAACCCGACGGCAAACGCGCAGGAAAGCGCCGAAAGCGCGATTTCGAACGACTTCGAATATTTTTTATCCTTCATATCCCCTTACCTGCAACAGCTGTTGCAGAGTGCGTTAAGGCACATACAGGTGCAGATAGAGTTTATACAGTCGGCGCAGAAACCGCCGCCCATTTGTTCCTGGTCGGGCGGAGCGCTCATATTCTGACCTTCGTAACGGCTTTGATAGCTCTCCTGACCGTTTTCGCCCGAGGGAGCGCCCTGCGGGTTATAGTTTATTTTATCGTTAAGTTTGCGGTAAGTTTCCCTGTACTTATCGTTATTCGGTTCAAGCTGGATGGCTATTTCAAGCTGTTTTTTGCTTTCGTTCATCCAATTTTTGCGGTAAAACACCACGCTTTGCAAATAATGCCATTGCGCGTTTCGCTCGTTGAAACTATCGAGAACGCGCTGGGCTTCCTGTATATCGTTGGCTTTCAGAAGCTCTTCAACGCGCGCGAACGACGCGCCGCCGTCCTCTTCCGCCGCGTTTTCGTTTAGTTCCGACGACAATTCCTGATAAGCCGTCTCTATTTTCGTAAGCATTTTGGCAGCGTTGTTGCCCGCTTCGCCGTCCATAAACCGCTCTTCGAGATATTTAGCGCGCAGAGTTTCATAGGCGTTTTTAACGTCCTGCGCCGTCGCGCCCTCGGAAAGCCCCAAAATTTCAAGATTTTTTTTGTTCATTGCAAACTCCTTGCTTGCCGTAAAAAATTTCCCGCGATTTCAGCGGAATACCGCGCAGTATTATATTGTCGGTCAGGTCGTGGTTAAAGTGGAATTTTATGCCCGCAAGCGCTTCCCGCATTTGCGCGAACAGCATATCGAATACAAATTTCAGCTCCTCGCCCCCACATTCCAACGCTTCCGACTTACTTTTTTTGCGATACATATAGTAAAAAACGTTGTAGCCGCCCTTATTTACGTCCTTGTCGTAATCGTCGAGGGCGTCGATTAAATAAACCCATTTGCCCAGGCTGTAAAAAAGCTTTTGGGTATGCTCCGTGGCAAAACCGCCGAGAACGTAGCTTGACAAATCGCGCGTCATTGCCGCGGTGGGCTCGGCAGCCTCGTCTATGACGGAACAGCCCGCTTTTTCAAGCTCCGACTGTAATTTCATCTGCCGTTGCACAATTTCCGCAGCCTGCGGATGGCGTTTCAGCGCGCGTTTGAAACCCGCCCTGTAAATATGCCTCAAAGCCCCACGCCTTTCGCCGTCGGCATTGTCGTCGCATAGTTTATAGTAAGCGAGAATAGTGTTCACGCAGCCCAGTGCGACAGTAAGTTCGTCCGAAGCGGCTATGGGACGGCGCCTGAACCAGTGTATTACGCAGCGCTCCTTTTCTATTTTTACGTCCTCGCCGCGGATATTATGAACTATGGCGGAAGTAAAAGCCATATCGTACGTAAGCGCGGTGCGCGCGCACTGTCCGCAGCCCTTGCCTATCCCCTTACACAAACCGCAATATATGGCTTTATATAAGTTTTCGTCTTTTTTAAAAAGATACGGTGCGTCGGGGTTAATATATCCGAACATATTTATTCCCTTTTATATTTGGTAAAAGCCGATTTTTTTATACACCTTGGAAAGCGTCCTGCCCGCGGTATGCGCGGCGCGTTCCGCGCCCGTTTTCAATACCGAATCCAGATACTCTTTGTCGGCGATAAGCCTTGCCTGTTCCGCGCGTAAAGGCGCAAGTCTGTCCGCGACCGTTTCGCCCACGGCAAGTTTGAAATCTCCGTAGCCTTTACCCGAAAAATCGGCTTCGGCTTCGCTTATGCTCTTCCCCGCAAAAACCGAATATATAGTAAGCAGATTCGAAACGCCCGGCTTGTTTTCGGGGTCGAATATTATCTCCGAACCGCTGTCCGTTACCGCGCGCTTGAATTTGCGGATAACCGTATCCCTGTCGTCCGAAAGGAAAATCGAACCGTTGGGGTTTTCGCACGATTTCGACATCTTCTTTTGGGGGTCCTGCAAATCGTTTATCTTCGCGCCGACTTTCAGAAACAGCCCCTCCGGAACGGTGAATGTAGGCGAATAAGCGTTGTTGAAACGCTGCGCGATATCCCGCGCGATTTCAAGGTGCTGGCGCTGGTCCTCGCCTACGGGAACGTATTGGGCCTGATACAAAAGTATGTCCGCGGCCATAAGCACGGGGTAATCCATAAGCCCCATATTCACGTTTTCTGCGTGGCGGGCGGATTTATCCTTAAACTGCGTCATTCTCTCCATTTCCCCTACGTACGTGAACGTGTTGAGAACCCAGCACAGCTCGGCGTGCGCGGGCACGTGCGACTGAACGTAAAGGCAACATTTTGCTGGGTCTATTCCGCATGCGATATAAAGCGCAAGCAAATCAAGCGTCTTGCGCCTTAACTCGGCGGGGTCCTGCCGTACGGTTATGGCGTGCATATTAGCTATGGCGAAATAGCAGTCGTACTCTTCCTGCAATTTAAGCCAGTTGGTTATCGCCCCGACGTAATTGCCTATGGTAAGATTGTTAGTCGGCTGGATTGCCGAATACAGCGTCTTTTTTCCGTCCATATTTTGAAAATCCGCAAATTATTTCAAAATAATAATAGCATACCGCTTAAAAAAAAGCAAAGTTTTTTAAACGCTACTTTTTCAAATCACCAAAGTATGCTTTAAATTTCATTTATTTTACAAAATGCGGGCTGAAATTCTCCCGCAAACGTAAGCGCGTGCAAAAACAAGGCTACGAAAATCCACCCCTCAACGGCGTGATTTCCGTTCACACGAAAATGCGCCGTACAGTTATACCGCGCGGCGCAAAATTATTTTTAATCGTATTATCCGTACGGAGTTAATTTAACTTTGGAATCTTCCAATTCATAATTCAAAACTTTAAAATCTATTACTTCGTATTCCGGTCCACCGTACTTCTTTAAATTGACCCCTCCTATTCCGATATAAAGTTGACCGCGTTCTTCGCAGAAAACGTCAGCGGGAATTGTAAATTCTTCAGAGCAATTAAATTTAAAGTATGCCCCCTCGTCGTTAATTTTGTATTTTATCCTAAATTTTTCGGAAACAATGTTTTCCGATACATTTTTTAATGTGTGATAATTACTTACGACATCTTTGTACATATCATAATTAAAACAATATATTTTAAATTCAGAACAATTAAAACCATAGTTTTCACGGGCGTACTCCTCGCTGAAATTAAATGCGTATCCGTAATAAATACGGATTGTAACGTCGTTCGGATCGAATTCTTTTGTATCACTAGTATATGCAAGCGCGGGCAAACGCTTGGGCGCACAACCGTCGTAGGGGTAAAAAAATCCGAATTCCAATTCAGGTTCTCGTTCCTGAATCTCGGGCTCTTTTTCTTGATTTTCAGGCTCGGTTTCTTTCCCGTCATCATCAGGTTGTACGGAATCTACGGTTGGATCCTTCGTTTCGTCAAACATTCCGTTATCATTGCCTGCGCAAGCCGGAACAAAAAACATCAGCAACGCTAACATTATAAATATAACAAAACAAATTAAATTTTTCAAAGATTTAACGTTTTTCATAATATAGCCACCAACATTAGAACTCTCATTTTATTATATCATATTCTGAACCAGTATTAATCACTGTTCGACCGAAATGCGCCGCGCGGTTAAAGCGCGCGGCGCAAAACAAAATTATTTTTTAAGCGCACGGAGTTAATTTAACTTTCGAATCCGTCAATTCATAATTCAAAACCTCAACATCGATAACCTCATATTCTGGTCCGCCGTATCTTTTTAAATTAACCCCTCCTATTTCTATATAAAGCTGACCGTATTCTTCACTAAATACGTCCGCGGGTATGGTAAATTCTTCACTATAGTTAAAAATAAAATAAGTCCCTTCATCGCGATTTTCCCGAATTATCCTGTATTTGTCGGAAATAATGTTTTCCGAGACCTTTTTTAATATATGATAATTACTTTGGGACTTATTGCAAATATCATAATTATAACAAGATATTTCAAATTCAGGGCAATTTAACCTATGGTTTTTACGGGCGTCTTCAGCATCCCCAAAAAACATATATCCGTAATATAAGCGGAGTGTAACATTGTTTACATCGAATTTGTTTGTATAGCTTCTATATGCAAGATTATAAGGAGGGCTTTCTACATACCCTTCAGGCTTAGGCTCGAAAAACCCGTGTTCCAATTCAGGTTCTCGTTCCTGAATCTCGGGCTCTTTTTCTTGATTTTCAGGCTCGGTTTCTTTCCCGTCATCATCAGGTTGTACGGAATCTACGGTTGGATCCTTCGTTTCGTCAAACATTCCGTTATCATTGCCTGCGCAAGCCGGAACAAAAAACATCAGCAACGCTAACATTATAAATATAACAAAACAAATTAAATTTTTCAAAGATTTAACGTTTTTCATAATATAGCCACCAACATTAGAACTCTCATTTTATTATATCATATTATTTTGAAAAGTCAATATGCTACTTTAAAATGCGTCAGTTCTTTTTAATGTAAATATTAAAGTAACCGAATCCTGATGAAGCAAAATAAGGTGCTGTAATTCGTAAATAAACTATTCTGCTTTTATCTAATGTGCAAGAAAAACTGAAATGTTTTATTTTCCCTTCCCCGACAGCCGAAGCTAGTATATGTTTATCATATAAATACAGCCGGCCGCATAACTTTGCCTCAGTGGTATCGGCATAACCGTCAGAATAAAAAGTATAAGTACCGTCTTCAGGCACGATAAATCTGAACCAGTAATAATCACTGTCCGGCGATAAATTAATTCTTAAATTCTTACCAAACGTAAACACTCGCCATTTTATTTTGTCCACTTTTTCAAAAGTAGAGATATATGGACCCGTAAGAACCCCCTCATAATCACTAAATGATGCGACCGACCAATAAAAATAATCGCCATCCAAAGAATATAACTTATTCCAATCAACGCTAGATAATACATATGTATTCGTATCCAAATCCTGAGTATTAAAAACCAATTTTTTGTATTTATCGTAAAAGGATAAATAAAATTTATTATTCGGATAAAGCTTCGAACCGCCTTCCCCAGTCCAAGATAAATATGCATCATTTTTAATTGTTAACTCATCTGCCGCCATCTTAAAATAGCTCAAATTTAAAGCAATATTTTCAATATACTGAGGATATACTTTATAAAAATGATTTATAAATTCTGAAAAAGTTTTTGCATGACTTTCGGTTGTTACATCCCAAAAACCTTTAAACCCCAAAGCGATAGGATCATTTGTTTCAGTTTCATAATCGTCATCATACAAATCCCAAAGAACTCCAATAATAGAATCTTCGCAAGCTTCGCCTAACATTTCATTATCTTTATTAATATCATAATTTATTAGATTGTTAGACGTGTAATATGAATCCCCTACGGTTGCAATATTATTAAGTTTTTCAGAATAATATTGTTGCGCAATCATTCCGAAAACGGTATTCCAGGATTCTGCCCAAGCAAGCAGTACGCCCTGATACTTATCTTTCAAATTATCTGCGTCATTAGCATTTATATTATGTTTGTTTGGGTCAGCACCAATGATATCTAATTCAAACTCGATATGATGTCCATATTCATGCATAATAACATCCCACGAGGCATAAAGGGGAGGATAATTTTTATATCTTATATTATCACACAGATAAATTGCCTTTCTATCGGGAAAATATGAAGTTTTTATATCTGATGGATAATAAATAGAAATATCCGATGGACATTTTCCGGCCATCATTTCCTGAGCAAAATCTCTCGCAGTTATAGCAGCTTGAGAAATCTGAAAGGCTCTACCCAAATTAAATTCCATATCAAAATCATAGTTAAAAGTAAATGTTTCACTTGGCGCTACAACTATGGTTTTAGAATATTTATAAACAATATCGCTTGAATTTTTTACTAATATATTGCCATCACCGGCGTAAATTTCAATTTTTAATTTAGATTCATTTTCAATAGAAAACTCAAATATAAAATAACCCAAATCGTCGGAAACAGTACTTTCAAGCAATTCTAAATCCCCCGTTTCGTTCAAAATGTAGAATAAATCTATTTTTACTTTTCTTAAAGGATGTAAATTATTGTCGTCATCATACCATTGCAAATCCCCTTCCACTTTGGTAAGCAAGTTTTCATTATCGGTAGATTTATCTATTTCTTCGGAATCCGATTCACTTAATTCCGCAGGTACGGAATTTTTACTATCTTCCTCCCAATTGATTTTTTCAGACAGATTTAAATAACCCTCAATAGCGCTTTCGTCTTCAAAAAAATTATTTTCTGTTGACACCGATTCCGTTTCGGCTTTTGCAATTATGGAATTATTGCCAAAAATCAAAATTGAAAGACACAGTCCCAATGCCAAAACAGATAATAAACCGATTATGTTTTTAATTTTAAACATAAAAATTTCTCCTTTTTTCTATTAAGACGTTATGTAAGGCCGTTTTGTTACAAAAAATAAAAAAATTCCGCGCAATTCTGTGCGGAATTTTTTAATAACAGAATTTTATTTTGTTTGACTGATAAAGTTTAGTATCTCTTCGGGAAGCTTTTTAACTTCAACGGTTTTTGTGAAGCGCGCGGGCTTGTCCCTCAAAGCCGAAATACATTTCGGAACGGTCATAGCCGTTGCCGCGTGAAGTCTTTTGACGCCCTTGAAGCTGTCCTTCACGTCGTTTCCCGTGACGGCGTACAGCACGTCCTGCGGGAATTTATAGGGATTTGCCGTGGAGACGATTATAATTTTGGTTTCATCCTTTTTGTTCTTTTCGTACCAATCCTGCACCACCTTCATAGCGCAGCCCGTAAGGGTATCCATGACGTAGCCCGTATCTATAAACACGTCGTACATAGCCTCAACCGAGGTCTCTTCGTTGGCAAATCCGCCGTCAAAAATACGCTTGATTTCGGCAAGCTCGCCCGCGGTCACCTCGAATTTTAAATCGGATTTAAGTGACGCCATACGGGAAGCCGTCAGCTGTTTATTTCTGCCGGAAATTTCAAACAGCAGCCTTTCGAGGTCGGAAGCGTTCAAAACGTCGATAGAGGGCGAAGTGGTTTTGCAAAACTCGCGTTGCATATCGTAAACGCCCGAGGACAAAAATTCGCAAAATGCGTTATTAAGATTGTTCGCGCAGTGAATCCTGCGGATGGGCAAGCCCATGCGTTTTGCCATATATCCCGAATACGCGTTGCCGAAATTGCCTACGGGAAGGGCGAAATCAATCTCTTCCCCCATTTCAAGCTGCCCGCCCGAGACAAGGTCGAGGTATGCGGAAATATAGTAAACGGACTGCAAAATCAGTCTTAAAACGTTGAAAGAATCGGCGGAAATCAACACCGTATCAAGTTTTTCAAGCTCGGCGGCAAATTTGCCGTCCGCAACCAATTCCCTCGCCGCCGCGCGGCATGCGTCGTAATTTCCGCGCACAGCCGCCACGTGAACGTTTTCCCCTTCCTGCGCGCAAAGTTGAAGTTTCTGCATTTTCGAAGCGCCCTCGCTGGGATAGAACGCCGCGACTTTAAAGCCTTCGATATCCTTAAAACATTCCGCCGCGGATTTCGAAGTATCCGCGGAAGCCGCGGCAAGCACAAGCGCCTGCCGCTCTTCGCCGCAGACCGTAAGGCATTTTTTAAAAAGATAGGGCAAAAACGCCACGGACATATCCTTATAGGAACACGAAGGCCCGTGCCAAAGCTCCAACATATATACGCCGTCGTCTATGCGGACAAGGGGCGCTGGGTCTCCGCCGAAATCCGAATACGCCTCTTCGCATCGGGAAACAAGTTCGCCCAAATCAAGCCCGTCAAGATATTTTATTGCGATTTTTGCGGCTCTCTCGGCGTAGCTCATGTTAAGCATGCCTTCAAGTTCCTCCGCCGAAAGCGCGGGAAAGGTTTCGGGCACAAATAAACCGCCGTCCGCGGGAATACCCTTTAATGCTGCGCGGACGCCCGAAAGCTTTTCGCCGCCGCGCGTGCTGATGAAATTCATATTTACCTCTTGCCAAAGTCTATGAAAAACGGCGGCACGCTGCCGTGCCGCCGTTCAGAACATTGTTAAACGTATTTTTTGACGAAATCGGGAAGCTCCGCTTCTTCGCAACTGCACGAAATTGTAATGGTTATATCGTTTGCGGCCGCGACCTTGTCAAGCATATAGAAAAGCCCGCTTAAATCGCCTATGGGTTTGCCTGAGATACGGGATACGCCATCTACATATATGTACTCATGGTCGTTGTTGCAGGCTGCGACGCCCTTTATGAATCCGCACAGCGCGTCCTCGCCGGCTATCTGATAATCGGCGGCGTCTATAAAGCGCACGTTGCGGTCCAAATCGTACATACATCTTTTGTTGTCGGTAATGAATACGCTGAGGCCCTTGGCGTCTTTGATATCTTCATTCGCCTTGTCAATCAGCATCTTGGTCTTACCCGTACCTTTGGGGCCGTAAATTATTTTAATCATGAAAATCCTCCATACAAGTAATATACTTACTTTCACACCTATTTTAACAGCAAAGGAAGAAAATTTCAAGACATTATTCAAACTTTTTGAAATTTATATTTTACATATTTGGTTATTGACGCATTTTTGCCTAAATTTACTCGATTTCGCGGACAAAATCTTCGATTTTTTTCAGTCCTTCAACCATATCTTCAAGCGAAAGGGCGTAGGAAAGACGTACGGACGTATCGTCGCCGAAGCATACGCTGGGCGTCACGGCCACCTTTTCCTCAGTCAACAGCAAGTCGGCAATATCCATACTGCCGTTGATTTTTCTGCCGCGGTAAGACTTGCCGTAAAGCTTTTCGGTGACAAGCATTACATAAAACGCGCCGTCCGGCTTAACGAAATCCAGTCCGTATTTTTTGTAACCTTCGAGTATTTCA
Source organism: uncultured Clostridia bacterium (assembly GCA_947628555.1). Lineage (GTDB taxonomy): Bacteria > Bacillota > Clostridia > Christensenellales > Borkfalkiaceae > Coproplasma. The sequence goes on from CANRAI010000013.1 coordinate 15,935, forward strand.
AGCATCTTTTCGCGGCGCAGGCCGAATTGCCCGACCATATCGTCTATCGGTTTTGCGGGACCTTCGAGGGCGGCGATTGCGGCATATTGCGTCATCGTGTTTACGTTGGAAGTGCAATGGCTCTGGAAAGAAGCTATCGCCTTGGCGACCTCGGGCGGGGCGGCAAGATAGCCCAAACGCCAGCCCGTCATGGCATACGACTTTGAAACGCCGTTAATGACTATGGTAAGCGCTTTCATCGCAGGGGAAACCTGCGCCATGGAATAATGCTTCTGCCCGCCGTAGATAAGCTTTTCGTAAATTTCGTCGGAAACGACGATTATACCGTGTTTTTCGCATACGTGCGCGAGTTTTTTGATTTCCTCTTCTGTATAAACCGCGCCCGTAGGGTTGGAGGGCGAGTTGAAAATCAACGCCTTTGTTTTGGGCGTTATAGCCTTTTCAAGCTGTTCGGGCGACATTTTATAAGCGCTTTGGCGGGTCGTTTCCACAAATACGGGAATGCCGCCGCAGGTTTTTACAAGCTCGGGATATGTAAGCCAATAGGGGACGGGGATAATCACCTCGTCGCCGTCGTCGATTACGGCGTAGAGGGCGTTGAAAAGCGAATGTTTTGCGCCGTTGGAAACGACGATTTGCGAGGGTTCGTATTCAAGACCATTGTCGGTTTTAAGTTTTTTGCAGATAGCTTTTTTCAAAGCGGGCAGACCCGCCGCCGCCACATACTTCGTATAGCCCTTATCCAGCGCGTCTTTCGCAGCCTGGATGATGTGCGCGGGCGTGTTAAAGTCGGGCTCTCCCACGCCGAAATTGATAACGCGCTCCCCCGCGGCTTTCAATTCGTTGGCTTTTGCCGAAATGGCAAGCGTTAAACTGGGGGCGATAGAAGCGACTTTCTTTGAAACCTTAATCATACACTGTCCTTTTTTCCGCCTTGCGGATGTTATTTTTTATTGCATTGTGATTATATCACAACAATTTGAATATTTCAACATTTTAAAGCACTCCTTTAAAGCGAATTTTTGCGATAACATTCGGGCGCGGGTATTGCATTAAATTCCGCCGCGTGGTATAATATTAAAAAACGAATATATGTCAAGGAGAAAAATATGGCACACGAAAAGCTTTTGGAACAAATCAGCAAGATGAAGATTGTACCCGTGGCGGTGCTTAATTCCATAGAGGAAACGCTGCCCAAGATGCAGGCGCTTATCGACGGCGGGCTGCCCTGCGCGGAAATCACTTTCCGCACGGCTTGCGCCGAGGAAGCGATAAGGCTGACCCGCAAAACATTCCCGCAGATGCTTATCGGCGCGGGCACGGTAATCAACCGCGAACAGTGCGAAAAAGCGATTGCCGCAGGCGCGGAATTTATAGTGTCGCCCGGGTTTTCGGAAGATGTCGCCGACTGCTGCGCCGAACGCGGTCTTCTTTATCTGCCGGGAATTGTCACCCCTACCGAGGCTATGGCGGCCGTTTCAAAGGGGCTTACTACGCTTAAATTCTTCCCCGCTTCCAATTACGGCGGGCTGAAAACAATCAAGGCTATATGCGCCGCATTCCCCTATCTCCGCTTTATGCCGACGGGCGGGATTTCCACGGAAAATATTTTGGAATACCTCTCCTACGAAAAAATAGTCGCCTGCGGCGGCAGCTGGATGATGAACGGCACGCCCGAGGAAATCAAGGCTAAAACCAAAGCCGCGGTTGAACTTGTAAAAGGTTAAAAACGCAATACGTATCCTACATTGAATTGTCAAACTAAGTGCAACAGTTAGAAATAAAAAAGTTAAATAAATCAACAGGTTTTTTGTAAAATAAA
>CANRAI010000014.1 GCA_947628555.1 uncultured Clostridia bacterium
CTGTGAGGTTGAAACGTTTACATTTGCTTTTAGCTTTTCGTAAAACTGCTCTTGAGTAAGCGTTATGTCCTCATGAAATATTTCCTCATCGATAAGAACAGGGGTCGAGGCTACTAAAACTCCAAGTTCTTTAGCTTCTTTTTGCGTTATTCCGCTGTTACTGTCGGTGATTACTGCTACTTTCATTGTATCGCTCCTTAATTGATCAATACAATTATATAATTTTAAATAAAAATAGTCAACAATTTTATATTAAATGTTGAAATTATATTTCCGCTATGGCTTCGATTTCGACAAGTGCGCCTTTGGGAATATCCTTTACGGCAACGCAGCTTCTTGCGGGCTTGCCTGTAAAATATTTTTCATAAACTGCATTGAATTCCGCGAAGTCCGCAATGTTGGCAAGAAAGCATGTAGTCTTGATTACCTTGTCGATAGAAGTGCCTGCCGCTTCAAGAAGCGCTGCTACGTTTTTGCAGGATTGGTGGGTCTGTTCAGCTACGGTCTTGCCCTCTATAACGGAGGTGGCGGGATTTACGGGTATCTGACCGGAGCAGTAAACTATGTTTCCTACGATTTTAGCTTGCGAATAAGGGCCGATTGCCGCAGGTGCGGCCTTTGTTTCTACAGTTTTCATTAAATTTATCTCCTTAAATTTTATATAATTTTAAATCCGTGCGATAAAAGTTCATTTTTGATTTTTTCGATGTGCTCAAAGTTTTTGGTTTCAAGATTGAGTCTAAGCTGGCAGCAATTGATTGCAGAACCTTCCGCAGAACGCTCGTGAATGGCGCTTATTATATTTCCGCCGCATTTTGCGATTATCGAGGTTACATCGGTAAGCTGACCCGGTCTGTCCATAAGCTCAAGAGTGAGGGAGCAGCTTCTGCCTGACATCAAAAGTCCGCGGTTAATTACGCGGGAAAGTATGGTTACGTCGATATTTCCGCCCGAAATCAGGCAGCATACCTTTTTGCCTTCAAGTTCTGGAATCTTCTTGAACATAACGGCTGCAAGCGCTGCCGCGCCCGCGCCTTCGGCAACGGTTTTCTGCTTTTCAATAAGCGCAAGAATAGCCGCAGAAATTTGGTCGTCCGTTACGGTTACCATGCCGTCGACGTTTTTGGAAATAAGTTCGTATGTAAGAGTGCCGGGTTCTTTGACGGCGATACCGTCGGCGATTGTGGCGACGGATTTCAGATTTTCAATTTTTCCTTTCTTATAGGAGTTGACCATACTTGCCGCGCCGGCAGCCTGAACGCCGTAAATCTTAATGTTGGGGTTAAGCGATTTGATTGCAAAGGAAATACCTGCAAGAAGCCCGCCGCCGCCGACGGGAACAACGATTATATCTACGTCCTTCATCTGCTGAAGAATTTCCACGCCTACTGTGCCCTGTCCTGCGATTACGTCTTCGTCGTCGAAAGGATGAATAAGAGTGTAGCCGTATTCTTTTTTAAGCCTTTCTGCTTCGTTATGGGCGTCGTCGTAAACACCCGGAACTAAAATAACTTCCGCACCGTAGCCGCGCGTCGCCATAACCTTTGAAATGGGCGCGCCTTCGGGCATGCAGATTTTAGCCGTAATTCCGAACTTTTTGGAGGCAATAGCAACCCCCTGTGCATGGTTGCCCGCCGAACATGCGATAACGCCTCTCTTTTTTTCCTCATCGGAAAGCTGTGAAATTTTGTAGTACGCGCCGCGCACCTTGAACGAGCCCGTGCGTTGTAAATTTTCAAGCTTCAAGAAAATTTCGCAACCGGCGTCCTGTGAAAGGGCGTGAGCGTTGATTACGTCCGTAGTTCTTGTGATTTGTTTTAAAACGTATTGTGCCTGATAAATTTTATCCAATGTCAGCATAAATTTTACCACCTTTTATTACTGAAATAAATTATATTATTTTATGCCGGCAAAGTCAATAAATTCTCAATTATGTTTTTTTAAAATCAACGCAAACCGATTGCTCCCGCAATCGCCTCCACCCTTGAATCCCTCTCAAAACCGTAAAACCCAAAAATGGCGGCGGCGCAAAAGCGCCGCCGCCATTTTTGGCGCACCAAACGGGACGTAAGTTGAACTAATTTCAGCTTGCGTTCCATTTTTATTGTAAAAGACAACGAGAGTAATTGCTTTCGCTAAGGCAACCCAAGGACAACGGCAAAAAAGAAATGTCAAGGGGAGAGCAGGAGAGGCAAAACATATAAGCCCAAAACGGAAGCGGAAAGGGGAAAGGACAAGCCGAACACATATCCTAAAAGCAAAGAATAAGCAAAGGCAAGGGGCAAATGATAAAAGGAGAGCACCGGACAAAAAAAGAGGGAGAAAGGGCATCACGTCGGCGGAGTGTTCATGCGTTCATAGTCGCCCCGCCAAAATCTGCAGGAGAGCCCGCCCCGCTTGCCCGTTTTAGCTGTTCCATTAGGGCGCAAAACAGGCGCAACTCATTTACATAATATATCATTATGGAAAGTAGTTTGACGGAGGACGGCGGTGGGGGTACTTTTTTGATGGGGAAAAATGAAAAGGATTTCTATATTTGGTATTGCCCATCTCGCCTCACTCTTGTTCACCTTTCCTTTTTCCCAATAAATCTATATAATTACTTGCCTATTGTTAGATTAAATGATATAATTCAAGCAATAAATTTACGAGGGAGAATATTATATGCAAAAATCAGATTTACCGGAAGAAGAGAAAGAGCGCAAGTGGAATAAATATCCAACGATAGAGGAGCAGAGGGAGCATTTTAAGGAATACTCATTATTGCCCTTGGGGATAGGCATTCTGATTTTTATAATCTGTTTAATTGGGGGTATTGCCACTGCGGTCACCACACAGGAAGTAGGGGTATTTTTCGCGGGGGCAGCAAGTGGAGCCATTGGTGGAGCGTTGAGCTTCGTAATTTTACGAATACTCATCTCTTCACAAATTCTTACGGTATTGTATCTAGAAAAAATCAGCAACGACATTGAGGACATGAAGAAGTCGGGTGCAGATGGCCAAAGTGAAAAGTTCGCGCAGGAAAAGCAAGATTGACGACGCAATATGTTTTGGAAACAGAAAAGTATAACAATTCGGCTCGCTTATCCAACTTTCAGAGTTTCATTGAAACTCCGCAGATATCTTTTTTCCCATGGACTGTCATTCGAGGCGCTAAGCAAGCAAGTAGGCGTTCGCGAAGATCGACTGCGGCTTTTCATTCTCGATAGGGCAGAACCGACACGCGGGGAGAGGAAGAGGATAGCCAAAGTAATTCCATAACAAAAATCGCCTTACCGAAGTAAAGCGATTTGCGCAATGGGTTTTTGGTACAAATTTGGTACAACAAGAAATTCGTTTCGTAAAATTTTGTGATTTTCAATAATTTTTAGTAGTAAGGCGGGATGTGTTGTGGTAACACTCCCGCCGAACTACCTATATATGGCGCAGAGAGAGGGATTCGAACCCCCGTACGTATTCCTACGTAACACGATTTCGAGTCGTGCGCGTTCGACCACTCCGCCATCTCTGCAAGGTCGATAATGCAAATTTTAATAAAAAGCAGCCGTCGTCGCAATATGCACACTAAGTTTTGAATATGCGTAATCGCAAGTTCAATTCAGCCGCTTGATAATTTTATAACAATGCGCCGTAAATTTCAAGCGTTTTCACCCTTAAATTAAAAAAATTTAATTATTCCGTAAGCCCTGCAAGATAATCTATCGAAACACCGAAATATTTTGCCATAGCCACAAGTTTTGAAAGGGTAGGCTCGCACTTGTCCAGCTCCCAAAGGCTGATAATCGATTTGCCCACGTCAAGGGCTTTTGCAAGTTCAATCTGACCTAAATCTCTTTCCTGCCGCATTGAACGCAGTCGTTCGCCGAATCCTTCCATAGTTGATATTTTTCCATAATGCTGGGAAAAATACTTGACTTCCCATAATAATGGGAATATAATAATCATATAAAACAGAGGAGGAATACAAAAATGTTTTGCAAAAATTGCGGAAAGGAAGTGGACGACCAAGCTTTGATTTGTCCGTACTGCGGAGTTCAGCTAGGAAAAATAGGGATAATCGGCGCGGCGGCAGCATAACCCGATTGATTTAATCTATAATTGAAAAGCGGACGGTCAAACCGTCCGCTTTTCAATTATGATTTCAAAGTTTTCAAAAACCTGTCAAGACATTCGCATGGTCTGCCGTTTTTGTCGTATCCCGTGTCGTTGCATATGGGGCACGAATAGCGGGGCGTTAATTCCGACTTGTCTATGCCGAGCGCTTTTAATCTGCCGTCCGCTTTCTCTTCCAGAATTTTTATTTTTTCGGACAATTCGTCGGCGAGCTTTCTGTCGCGTATTTCTGCGAAGGCGAGTTTAACCGTAAGGTCGTTCAATTCCCTGCGGATTGAAGAGTATCCTGCGTCCGCGGTCGCGCTGGCAAGCGCCTTTTCAGCCCTGTCCTCGGCGGCGTGCCGAAGTTCTGTATAATGCCGTTCGATTTCCGCCCGTTCGCCGTTCGGCGAGGGGCGTTCGGTAGATGTCGGTTTGGAAGAAGCGTGAAATTCCCGTGCAGCCAATTTATCTCTGTCAAAAATGCCTTCGGCTTTCCAAGAGGACAATATCCCGTTCATATAGGCCAAAGGATTAGACTTTCCGGAAGAAAGTTTCGCCGCTTCCATAAGCATTTCGTCATCGAAATTCCAGCTCCGCCAGCGGGCAAGCGCTTCTCTGTCCCAGGCGATTACCTTGCGCGTAAGCCCGCATACGGTCAGAATTTGTTTTAAAATTCTATCCTCGGCAAGTTTTTCCTCGATATACGCGTTTACGCTGTCGTCTGAAACCACGCCGTCGTCGTAAAGCGCACGGATAAATTCGTTCATATCTTCGAAGTTGTTTTTGCCGTTTTTAAAGCAATATCCCGCAAGGGTAATAAGAATTTCGGGCGAATAGCCGTAGCCGTACCATACGCCCACGTAATTTTCCGCATAAGGCGCGGCGTTTTGCACATACACGCCGAGGTTTTTGGCGATTCCGAGAGTGAGCGTGAAAACCGAATTTTTGGTTTTGCAGTAATCCTCTATTTCTTTTACGTCGAATTTTCTGTTTTTATACAGTTCGGAAATAGCGGAATCCAGCCTTTCGACAGACTTCGTTTTGAAAAGTTTTGAAGCCGCGGCTATGGCGGCGTCCTCGAAACCAAGTTCGTCCGTCCATTTTTTATACAGCCTTTCGTCTTCTATGTCTGGTTGTCTTTTTATGCCCGCGCTATTGAAAAGCTGGATAAGGGCGGGGGTGGATGAAGAGTATGCGCTCAGCTTTTCCTCGACTTTTTTTGCGGTAGTAATTCCGTCTTCGGCAAAGCTTTTGGCTACTTTTTTTATGTATGCAAGCCTTATATCGTCCCCTTTCAGGTTCACGCAATAGTTTATTATCATAATCAAGGCGTTCTGCTCGAAGCCGTATTCCTCGATAAGGTAAAAATATTCGCGGAATTCCTCGGTGGAGACCATTCTGCCTTTAAGAACGCTCTGCACGGATTTGGTGAAATCCGAATATTTTTCGGGCTTGAATTTTTTCGGCGTGCCGTAAACGTTTTCGGCGTCAAGAATTTTTACTTCGAAAGGAGTTTGGGAAATCACTGAAACCAGCTCGAACTCTTCAAGGTATTCGAATAATTCCCTTGCCCTTTCTTCCGGGATATTCAGGCTTTGGGCAAGGTCGGGAAGGGTGAACGCCGACAGTCCGTTCTGATACAGATACAGCGAATATAGGTAAACTTTCACCGCAAGGGGTTCCAGAACGGGCAGATATTTGGTTATGAATTTGTTTTCGACCGACGTAAAAGACTTTCTTGCGACCTCGTCTGCGACGGAAATAAAGGGCATTTTTTTAAACTCCGTATTATACGCTTGATTTATCCGTTAAAATATTGTATAATACTTAGAACCGATAAAGCGGTAATTAAGACAAATAATATTATAAAAGGCTGCCGAAAAAAAATCAATAGCATTTGTCGCATTTTGCCGTAAAATTTAGCCGTATTTGCAATTTCTTTTAATCCCGAAAGCATATACTACGACTGATAATCCATATTTAAACACGTATTATAAAAGCAACCGTAAGGCGGCGCAAAGCCGCAAGGAAGGTTGTCGAGGAGTTCAAATGCCTAATATTCTGACCCCTGTAACCCTGTGGGAAGCGTTCGACGCTTCGCTTGAAACTTCGTCCATCGTCCTTTCGTCAAAGGAAAGAGAGGACGGAATTATTGTCGAGCGCGTTAATTTTTCGGGGCGCAAAACGGACGGCGGCAGGGTAGTCATAGCCGCGGGATACGCCTACGATAAAAATACCCCCGCAAGCGGAACGGTGATTATTCTTCCCGACAGCCGCGACAGCATTGACGAGGAGACTATGGCGCTGTTCGTAAAACAGGGCTACGCCGCGCTTATGGTCGATTACCGCGGCGAGTGGGAGGATTGCGATTTCTATACGCGCTATCCCGCCGACGTCGCCTATGCGAACACGGCGAAGAGCGGCAGGCGCTACGGATTCGTTGACGAAAGCGCAGCCGAAACAAGCTGGTACGAATGGGTAGCGGTGGGAATTTATGCGAAAAAATACGCGGCGGAGAGGAGCGGCAGCGATGAAATCGCTGTCGTCGGCATACGCGATGGCGGTGAAATCGCCTGGAAACTCGGCGTGGCGGAAAAATTCAAGTGCATTATCCCCGTCTGCGCCGCAGGCTGGAAAGCGTACGCGGGCGTAAGTAAATTCCTCACGTTCGAGCCCGACCTCAACGAGGAGCGATACCGCTATATAGCTGGTATAGATTCGCAGGCTTACGCGCCGTATATAAAATGTCCCGTGCTTATGCTCTGCGCGACGAACGACGCGGGCTCTGATTACGACAGGGCTTACGATACTTTCTCGCGTATAAATCCCGAATTTGTATCAGAAAGCGCGATAGCGTATTCGGTGCACAGCAACGGCTGTATAGGCGAAAAGTGCACGTCCGAAATGTTTATGTTCCTCGATAGGAACCTTAAAAACAGGCAGGTTTTCATTCCGAAGCCTTCAGAAATATCAATCGAGGTGGACGACGAATCCAACCTCATAGCAACTGTTAAATTCGACAGCGAGGGAATAGTCGATTTTTGCGAAATGTATATGGCGGAGGACTGTGTGGATTCCTCTCTCCGCGACTGGACGGAATGTCCGCCCAAGACGAAAATTTCACCGCAGGACCAGCAATTCTACCTGAATATATACGAAAAGACTTCCACCGTTTTCGCGCTCTGCTACGTAAGGTATATAAACGGATTTTCCGTATGGTCCAAAATTTCCGCCAAGAAGCTGAACGGTATGTTCAGGAATATGCGCGGTAAGTGCAGGGTGATATATTCGGATAAGGACAGTAAATACGCTTTCGCCCTGTCCGAACCCCGCAAATATGCCGTCGGAAATATGTTTTTGCTCGACAAATCTTTGCGGCCGTCCGTCGTGGAAAAAGACGGCGTAAAGGGTCTATACGCCGTCGGCGGGCTTACGACCTATAAATTGAATTCGCCCGCTTACGCGCCCGTACAGGGCAGTCTGCTAAAACTTGACATCTTTTGCGACGAAACTTGTAATATACGCATAACCTTTGTTGACGGTCCTACGGGCGAGGAATTTACAGATGATTACGTAATAATGGGCGGAGTATGGCAGAGCGTCATAGCGGAAAGTAAGCTTTTCAAGAATTCGGGCGGAGTTTCGCTTGAAAATTTCATGTCCGCGGTCCGTCTTACAATAAGTTGCGGCGTTCCATACGCAATAAATAACGTAATGTGGCTATAAATATGTGGAACAGCGTCGGGGCCGGCCTTTTTGAAAGGCGCAGGGCTTCAAAACTTAATTATATCGTCAACGCGGCGCTAATTCTCCTGGTTTTATTTTTGGTCGCCGAAATTTCCTTCAATATGCGCTACACAAGTATTCTTGTTGACGGCAGGTCGATGCTGCCGACGCTTGTCGGTGCGGAGAACGGCGAGGGCGGCGATTTTATCTTTATAGATACCACTATATCGCCCACGTACGGCGATATAGTGGTGGTAAGACGCGCTGACGGCAGCTTCATTATAAAGCGCGTCGTGGCGTTCGGCGGGGATACCGTCAAATCGGAAGCGGGCGTGCTTTCCATAAAATACAAGGGCAGTGAAACTTTTGAAGATAAGGACGAGCCTTATCTTTCGCCCGAATACAACCGCCCCGAATTACTGAAAAACAGTTTTTCGGAGCATTTGGTGGAAGAGGGCAAAATGTTTTTGCTGGGCGACAACCGAAACGAGAGCGCGGACAGCCGCCTGAACGGCGATTATCCGCTTAAAGACGTCGTTGGTGTAGTCCCCGAATGGGCGCTGCGCAGGAAAGCGCAGATTACGGCGTTTTATACCTACTTCAAAACCCATTCCATACAAATAACGGGTTAATTTACTGCGGCGCGCGCCGCAAAGCAATATATATAATAATGTTATGTGAGGTAAAAATGGACAGACAGGAAGTACAGGAAAAATACAAATGGAAGCTCGACGATATTTATTCTTCCGACGAAAAATGGGAAGAAGACCTTAAAAAAGCGCAGGAGCAGAACGATTTTTCAAAATTTTCGGGTAAGTTGGGCGACAGGGCGCAGCTTTTAAGCTTTTTACGCAAGAGCGACGAATACGGCAAACTTCTTGATAAGCTTGTGGCGTACGCCCAGCTTCACAACGACGAGGACAGAAGCGTTGAAAAGTATAGGGTAATGTTTTCGAAAATATATTCGCTTTTCACCGCGTATTCCACCGAAACGGCTTTCTTCGAACCCGAAATGTCAAGACTTGACGACGGTTATCTTTCTTCGGTGGTCGCCGACCCGGATTTTTCGGACTACGACTATCAGATAAAGAGAATTATCGCCCGCAAGCCCCACGCCGTTTCCGAAGCCGAGGAAAAAATCATGGGTATGGCGCAGGAAGTTTTTTACGGATATTCGGAAATATTCGGAATGATAGAGAGTTTGGATTTGCCCCTGCCCGAAATCGAGTACGAGGGAAAAACAACAAAGCTTACGCAAGGGCTATACGGCATAATTCTTCACGGCGAGGACCGCGAAAAGCGCAAGGAAGCCTACGAAAAATTCTATAACGCCTACAAAAGTCTTCTGAATACGATTGCTTCGACTTATATCGGCAACGTCAAAAGCGACGTGCTTGCAAGCAAGGTTTATAAATATAATTCCTGCCTTGAACGCGCGCTTGCAATGGAGGACGTTGACCGCTCGGTTTACGACAATCTTTTGAAAGCGGTTGACGCAAATCTTTCGTCTATGCACCGCTATATGGCGGACAGGAAGAAAATTCTCGGCTACGATAAGCTGTACTTTTACGACGTATATGCGCCCCTTATCGGCGGCGTGGATTTCAAACTTTCTTTTGACGACGCGTTTGATTATGTTGTAAGAGGGCTTGCGCCTCTCGGAAAAGAATATCAGAATCTTCTGAAAAGAGGGCGCGACGAGCGCTGGATAGACGTTTACGAAACGGACGGAAAGCGCAAGGGCGCATACAGCGCGGCTTGCTACGGCGTTCACCCTTACGTACTGTTGAATTATCAGCAGACTATAAACGAAGTGTTCACCATTGCCCATGAAATGGGCCATTCGCTTCACACTTATTTTTCGCAGTCGTCGCAGCCTTACGCCAAAAACCAATATACGATTTTTGTCGCTGAGGTCGCAAGCACGGTCAACGAGGTGCTGTTGTTAAAATTCATGCTGTCCGAAGCAAAGGACGTAAATCTGAAAAAGTTTCTTTTGAATTATTATCTGGACAATATACGCGCAACGCTGCACAGGCAGGCGATGTTCGCCGAATTCGAAGCCGAAGCGCACGCGATGGTAGAGAGGGGCGAACCTCTTACCAAAGACAATATGTCCAAAGTCTATAAGGATTTGGGAATTAAATACTACGGCAACGATATCGAGCACGACGACAATATTTGCTTCGAGTGGGCGCGGGTTCCTCATTTTTATAATGCGTTTTACGTCTATAAATACGCAACGGGAATAACCGCGGCGATAAATATAGTAACGCGAATTCTTTCGGAGGGCGAGCCTGCCGTAAGGGATTATTTCGGATTTTTGAAAGGCGGTTCATCTACCGACCCCATATCTCTTCTGAAAATAGCAGGCGTTGACCTCGGAAAGCCGGAAGCGTATGAAACCGCGATGCGCGAATTTGATAAAACACTTACCGAATTTGAAAAATTGATGGGAATATAGAGTACTATGTCAGACAAAATAAGCGTTATGCCCAATAATTTGGACGCCGAACAGGCGCTTCTGGGCTGTATGCTGATTGACAACGAAATACTTGCGGATGTTTTGGACGGACTTGACGGAGAGGATTTTTATCAGGAATCCCACCAGTATATAATTGCCGCAATCAAGATGGTTTTCGCAGAAAGAAAGCCGCTTGATATCGTAACGCTTACGGACAGGCTTGAAAGCGACGGCAATCTCGAAAAGGCGGGCGGCATTTCGTACATAACGGAAATCACGCAGACAACGCCTTCGGCGGCAAATTATAAATATTATCTCGATATTGTGAAGCGGGACAGCGTAAACAGAAAGCTTATCCGCGCCGCAAGGGATATCGCAGATTTTTCGAAATCGAGCGACGACTCAGTTAAAAGTATTCAATACGCCGAACAAAAAGTCTATGCCGTTTCGCAGGTGAACGACACTTCGTCCGTAAAGGATATAAGGCAGAGCGACGGGCTTGACAGGGTAATAGAAAAATTCCAGAAGCTTGCAAACGACAAGGACGCGTTCCGCGGCGTGCCCACGGGATTTATATATCTTGACAGGCTTACGAACGGCTTGCAGAAATCAGACCTCATAGTTATCGCCGCCCGTCCGGGTATGGGCAAAACTTCGCTTGCGATGAATATCGTTGAAAACGCCGCCGTAAATCACGGACTTGTGTGCGCGGTATTCAGCCTCGAAATGCCGGAAGAACAGATTTTGCAAAGACTTCTTTGCAGCACCGCGGGCGTCAACATGGCGAATGCGCTTGCGGGAAAGCTTACCAACGCCGACTGGAAACGTCTTGCGAAAACCCGCGAACAGCTCGGTAACTGCAAAATAAATATAGACGATTCTTCGCGCGTCACTCCTGCGGAAATTCTTTCCAAGTGCCGCAGGATTAAAGCCCGCAACGGCGGAAAACTCGACCTTGTAATGATAGACTACATTCAGCTTATGTCAAGCGGGAAAAGACAGGGCGAGGAAAACAGAACGCAGGAAGTCGCTTCAATCACGCGCGACTTGAAAATAATGGCTAAGGAGCTCGACGTGCCCGTCGTAGCGCTTTCACAGCTCCGCCGTATCCAATCGGGCGAGCCTCAGCTTTCGGATTTGCGCGAATCGGGCGCGATAGAGCAAGACGCCGATATCGTTATGTTCATCAACCGCCCCGACGTCGCCGCCAGCGACGAGGAAATCGAAAAAAAACACATAGTAAAGGGTATGGCGGAACTTATTCTGGCAAAGCACCGCAACGGCGAAACGGGCAGGATAAAGCTGCGTTTCAGGGGCGAGTTGACCAAATTCGTCAATCCCGAAATGAACAACGAAATGGAAGAGCGCGCGCAGGGCGCCGCAAGAGAGGAAAACCGTCCCTCCGAGCCCGACGAGCTTGCGCCTTTAAGCGAGGACGACGCGCCTCCTGAGGACGAGGAGCTTCCGTTCTGATATGACCGAGATTCAGGAAATCGACGAAAACAGCCTCGCTCTCGCAAAACGTATAATCAAAGAAGGCGGAGCGGTGGCTTTTCCCACGGAAACAGTTTATGGGTTGGGCGCAAACGCTTTCGATACCGCGGCTGTGAACGGAATTTATAAGATAAAGGGCAGGCCGGGCGACAATCCGCTTATCGTCCACGTTCATAAAGATTACGATATCGGCGGGCTGGTGCGGGATATTCCGCGCTATGCGGAAAGGTTGAAAGAAGAATTTCTTCCCGGACCGCTTACAATGGTCTTCAAAAGCCGCGGCGCGGTAAGTCCCGTCGTAAGTTGCGGGCTTGACACTCTCGCCGTCCGCGTGCCGTCGCACTCCGGGGCGCAGAAATTCTTAAAATATGTGGATTTGCCCATAGCCGCGCCTTCGGCGAACATTTCAAAACACGTCAGCCCGACTTCCGCGCAGCATGTTCTTGCCGATTTGGAAGGTAAAATTCCCTTGATTTTGGACGGCGGAAGCTGTTCGGGCGGGATAGAGAGCACCGTTCTCGACTGCACGGGCGAAATTCCAGTAATTTTGAGAAGCGGTCTCGTCACCCGCGAAATGATAGAAAAAGCCGTCGGAGCGTGCGGCGAATACGCCTATAAAGAAGGCGGGGTCGCGCGGTCGCCCGGCATGAAGTACAAACACTATTCGCCCTCTTGCAGGACGGCTATGTTCGGACGGAACGACCTTCAAAAAGCGCTCGAATTATACGACGAGGAAACCTCAAAAGGCGTTAAGGCGCTTATTCTCTGCGAGGAAAGCGCTATTTCGCTTCTCGGCGGCAGAAAATACGTCAGTTTCGGCAAAACGCCGGAGGAAATGGCTTCCCGCCTATATGCGAAGCTTCGCGAGTGCGAAAAGACGGCGGAACTAATCGTCGCCGTCGCGCCCGAAGAACGCGGCGGAGTAATGGCGGGAGTGATGAACAGGCTTTCAAAAGCGTGTGGTAACGGATATGAAAGGTAAAAACAGGAGAAAAAGAGTTCTGTTTGTATGTACGGGCAACACTTGCCGCAGTCCGATGGCGGAATTTCTTTTAAGAAACAAGCTTAAAAAGCGCAAAATAAGGTGGTGGGACGTTTCCTCGTGCGGGATAAACGCCGAAGTCGGCGGAACTATAAGCCCCAACAGCAAAACGGCACTCGAAGAAGTCGGTATTAAAGTCGATAAATTCGAGCCTACACAGCTTACCCAGAAAAAAATAGGCGCGAGCACGATTGTTATCTGCATGACCCAAAGCCAGAAGCAGATGCTGGAAGGGTGCGGGCACGTATTCTGCGTGCGCGACGTCTGCGGATACGACGTTCCCGACCCATACGGGCGGGATATAGAAGCGTACAGAGCAACGCGCGAAGCCCTTTCCCGCGCCTGCGACGTACTTATAGAGAATTACATAACACAATACAAGGACGGTGAAGAAATAAAATGAAAATTGCTTTGGCATGCGACCACGGCGGTCTGAATCTTAAAAGGGAGATAAAAAAATATCTCGAAGATAACGGCTACGAGACGTTAGACTTTGGTACGGACACATTTGACAGTTGCGATTATCCCGATTTCGCCCTTCCTGCGGCGGAAGCCGTAGCAAGCGGAAAATGCGAAAGGGGGATAGTGGTATGTTCTACGGGCATAGGGGTATCAATGGTAGCCAACAAAGTTCCCGGGGTGCGTTGCGCGCACTGTCATGACACTTACTGCGCCGAATTTACAAGGCGTCACAACGACGCGAATATGCTTGCGCTTGGTGAAAAGGTAGTGGGAATCGGCTACGCCCTGAAAATAGTTGAGGCTTTTATGCGCACGGAATTCGAGGGCGGCAGACACCAACGCAGAGTGGATAAAATTTCTGCGATTGAAAAGAAATACGGCAAATAATTATCAAAAATCCGAATACCGAAATTCCGAAAATACCAAAAAAGCTAAAAAATCTTATTAAATAATCGCTTTAAATAATCGCTTACGAAAATACCGCCGCGGCTATCTCCGCGGCGGTATTGAATTTTTAACCGAAAAATTTCCGTCTTGTATTATGAGTCTTATATCTCCGCAGTCGTAAACGTTCAGTTCGCCGCAGCGGTTGTTGAAATAAATTTCAGCTTTGCAGTTTATAAACACGTTTTGCGTATCGGAAATCAGAATGTCGCAGTCGGGCAAGGCGAAATGCCCGTCGGAACATATGCCCATAGTTACGCCGCCCGCTTCGGCGAACAGCGTACTGTCGTCGAAGAATCTGAAATTCACTCCGCAGACTGTAAAGCGGCTTTCATATTTCAGCGGCGTTTCGTAGGGCTGAATATCAGTTTCCCTATCGTTCAGATAAATTTCACCGCACTCTATTTCGAGTTTGCCGTATGCATAAGCCGCGTTGTCTCCCACCAAAACAAGCGCGTCTATGCCGTTGCAGTAGTTCCTGTTCAACATTCCGTCAAGACGGGAAACGTTGGCGTTGTCCGTAACGATTAGAACTGTGCCTGCGGATGATTTTAAAAGTATTTCGCCCCCTACTCGGTAAGACGAAACCGTCACGGCGAACCCTGCGAAAGGATAGCTGTACATTATAAGCACATATCCGGTCAGAATAACCGCCGTTCCGACGGCGGCGATTATCCGCGCCAAGAGTTTCAAATTCAGTTTGTCGCCGAGCGCAAGCGCGCCCAAAAAGTATATGGGAACGAATAATCCCGCGCCGAAACCGCTTATCAACGCCTTTTCGAAGCCGGCGCCGAGAAAAACGGACATAAAAAATTCAAGCGGGAGTGCGGCGTACGGCATTAAAAAGGGAGCAAGCGGCGGCGCCGCCGCGCACACCAGCGTGGATACGAACAGTACGACGTAAATTACCGAAAGCAATGGCACGACGACGATGTTTAGCAAAATTCCCGCCCCGCTGAGATATCCGAAGCTTGCAAGCATAACGGGCGAAGTTGTAATCTGCGCCCCAAAAGAAATTCCCGCGGCTTCGGAAATTTTCTTTGGGATTTTTATTTTCGAAAGCTTTTTGGAGATAATGCGGGAAAAGATGAAAATTCCCGCCGTAGCGCAGACGGAAAGCTGAAATCCTACCGAAAACAGGCTTAAAGGCTTAAAAAGAAGTATTGCGACAACGGCAAAGGAAAGGGAATTCAATCCGTCGTACTTTTGCATTAAAATTTTCGAAAGCACGGAGGCGGCGCACATTACGGCGGCCCGCACAGAGGAGAGGGTGAAGCCGCACACAGCCGAATAGAAAAAAACCGTTCCCAAACAGATTACCGCAGATACGTACTTGTTCAGGCGCAGTTTTTTGCATAAAAATGAAGCTATTCCGAATAAAATCCCTATATGCAGACCCGAAACGGCGAATATGTGCGCTATTCCGCCGTATCTGAAACTTTCAAGCGATTGCTCCTCGAAGTATTCGGTATTCCCCGTCAGCATGGCAAAGGTTACGGCGGCAGTTTCCTCGCTTAAATTATTGAAAAGCGTCCTTTGGATAGCTCCGCGTACCGACCCTAACAATGAAAATCCGTATGTAGATTGAAGCCCGCCATTTACCGAAACTCCGTATTTTACGCCTTCCAAAGCGCGGTAACTTATTTTGCCGTACTCGAATGGCTCGGAAATCTGCGGTTCGCCGTAAATTTTTACGGTGTAGCCGACTTCGAAAATTTCGCCGTAACCATCCGAAAGATACACGTACAGCCTGCCGCTGATTTTCTTTCCGTCTGCGGTTAGATTGTCAACGATTGCATATTCGCCTCGGTTTGTTATGCCTTTTTCTATTACTTTTCCGCTAAGCTCGTAAGTTTCACCCGGCGTTATTTCGGACGAAGCAAAGCTTTTTATTACAGAAAAACAGTCGATTGCCCCTATGGTGAAAGCCAAAATGGCGGCAAGAAAAATAACGGCGGCCTTATTTATTCTGCGCTTAAAAATCGACGCCGCGCAAACGACTGCGGCGGGCGCCGCGGCAAGGATAAGCCACAAGCCGCTTATGCCGAAAAAGCGCATAATCGCCCCGGCGGCAATCCCCGCGCACATTGAAAGAGCAAATATTACGGGCGGACGGACGTTGAATTTCCTCATACAGTAAATCTAACACATTTCGGCGGATTTTGTATCGTTTTTAAGAAAAATTTTTTTAATGCGTTGACAGCCCGCCTAAAAATCTGCTATATTATCTTACGGCGTTCGGCGAAGAGCCGCCGTTTTCGAAAACCTGATATGTCCGCAAACTTAGCGGAAATTAAAATTAACGGAGCAAGTGCAAAAATGAAATACGATTTCGACAAACCTGTTGACAGGCGCAATACAAACTGTCTTAAATACGATTTCAAAGCGGAAAACGGCAAATCGGACGACGTGCTTCCGCTTTGGATAGCGGATATGGACATAAGCGCGCCGTCGGAGGTTATAGAATCGATTAAAAACAGGGCGGAGCACGGAATTTTCGGCTATTCGATGCCCAAAAGGGATTACTTTGAAGTCATTGCACGATGGTTCGAAAAACGCCACGGTTGGGCGGCGGACCCCGATAAATTCATTTGCACGCCCGGGGTCGTATTCGCTATAAGCACGCTTATACGCGCGCTGACGGAAGAGGGCGACGCCGTTATGCTCTGCCAGCCCGTATATTATCCCTTTGAAACTGCGGTCACCAACAATAGCAGAAAGCTTGTCGTAAGCGAATTGAAAAATACGGACGGCTTTTATACGGTCGATTTCGCGGATTTCGAAAGTAAAATCGCGGAAAATAAGGTAAAGGCGTTCATTCTGTGCAGTCCGCACAATCCGGTAGGCAGGGTATGGACGTTTGAAGAACTTGAAAGAATGGGCGAAATCTGCCATAGATATGGCGTTTTCGTCATTTCGGACGAAATTCACGCAGATTTTACATTCGGAAATTTCCGTCACACGGTTTTCCCCACGGTTAACAAAAAATTCGAAGCAAGCTGCGCTGTGTGCACTTCGCCCTCGAAATCTTTTAATCTCGCGGGGATGCAGATTTCCAACATTTACATCCCCGACCCGTCGGTCAGAAAGAAATTCGAATCCGAACTCGATAAAATCGGCTATTGGGAACCGAATATTTTAGGCGTGACCGCTTGCAGGGCGGCGTATGCTTACGGCGGACAGTGGCTTGACGAATTGAAAGTTTATCTTGAAGGCAATCTTGACTTTTTAAGAAAGTATCTTGCGGAAAATATTCCCGAAATAAAGCTTGTAGAGCCTCAGGGGACATATCTTGCATGGCTGGATTTCCGCGCGTTGAAGCTCGGCGATAAAGAGTTGCAGAAATTTATAGAGGAAAAGGCTAAGCTATGGCTGGACGAGGGATATGTGTTCGGAAAAGGCGGAAGCGGGTTTGAAAGAATAAATCTCGCCTGCCCGAGGGCGACGCTTAAAGAAGCGCTCGGCAGGCTGAAAACTGCTATAAAGACTTTGAAATAATATCGGCGTAGCACAAAAAACGCTTGATTTTTGGCTTTCGCTGTTATATAATTACAGAGCAACGCCGCTGTGGTGGAATTGGCAGACGCGCTGGACTCAAAATCCAGTGGTAGCGATAC
>CANRAI010000015.1 GCA_947628555.1 uncultured Clostridia bacterium
TTCAAGCGCGCTTCCCATAACGCAAGGATGTTCGATTGCGGAAATTATCAGATGCCCGCTTTCGTGCGCCGCGCAAACGCCTTTAACCGCCAGATTCCCCGCTTCCGTGCCGCCCGAAAGAAAATATACCTCTCCGCTGTCGCAACCGAAAGCGCGCGCTACTTTGTCGCGCGCCGCCAACAGCCCTTCCGCCGCTATTCTTCCCGCGGCGTGCTGGGATTGCGGATTACCGTATTCGGTTTTCAGATAGGGCAACATCGCCGCAAAAACGTTTTCGTCAAGAACGGTCGTCGCCGCATTGTCAAGATATATCATTTTCAACTTTTTATCGCAGAAAGCAGGTTTTTCAGCTTTTTAACGTCGGAAATTAAGGATTCGTACTCCCTGCCAATACGCGTGCTTGAATTTTTTTCGTTCAAAGAATATTTCCGCATAGCCGACCACATTTTATGCGAGCTGATAAGCGTCGCGACGAAGAAAATTAGCGCCAGAGCGGCGAAAACTATTGCAACAATCAGGTTTGTGCCGTCCTGTTTTGCGAACATTACCGAGCCGTACGCTATCGCAACGATAAGGCAGGCGATGAACGGAACGACCGTAAACGAAAACCATTTAACCGATTTTGCGCGCTCTTTGCCGAATACGGCGCGGCGTTCCGATTTCTTGGTTTCCACCTCCGCGTGAAGCTCCGCCGCTTTTTCTTCAAGCTTGTTTATCTCGCTTTCGAGCGGTGCGGATAATGAAAGAAGTTCGGCTTTCTGTTCGGGAGTACAGCAAAAATATACGGCGTCCGCGCAGGCGGCGCAATCGTCGTAACGGGAAAAATCGGTAAAACCGCGGGTCACGACTTTGGTTTTCAGGGAAATAATTTCGCCGTTCTTGCCCACTGTGTTTTCCGCCGTGTTCAGATTATACATCGCCCCGTCGAAATCGCCCTGCGCGTACAGCTCCCCCGCCTTTGCAAGACATTCTTCGGCGATAAGGCGTTTTTGCTCTTCCTCACGCCGCCTTGCGTCCTCGCGCGCGGCAAGCTGTTCGGGCGTAAGAACCGCCGCGTCCTCGTCGTCCTCCGAAAGTTCGGGAACTTCGAAAAGGACTGCGTCCAAAGTATCTTCTTCCCCGTCAGGAGTTTCGTCGATATACAGTTCGTCCTCGCCTGCGGCGTTCTTTCTTATCCTGTATTTTTTATCCTTGTTCAAATCGTCGTCTATTAAGCGTTCTTCTGCCATACGACCTCCGAAATTCTGTATTTTTTACAAATTACGCAATATGTATTGCATTTTTTACGTTAAAACTGTTTTCAGACGGATACATTCGAAACCGCCGCGATAGCGGCTTTTCGCCCATTCGCAAAGCTCGGGAGTTTCGAAAAGCGCAAATACGCCGCTGCCCGAACCCGTCATATTCACGCCGAGCGGCGAAAAGGAGCAAAGCGCCTTATAGGCTTCTTCGACTTCGGGATTTATAGCCGCCGCGGGCGCGTACAACGCGTTGGAAAAAGCCTTACCCAGCCTTTCTTTGTCGCCCGCCATAAGCGCGGACACGGCGTCGTCGGACGAAGGCATAAAGACGGGCGAACAATCGTATTTTTTATAACATTCGGCGGTAGATACGCCGTTTTTCGGCACAAGCAAAAGAAAGTCGAGCCGAAGCTTGCTGTTAAGATTCAATACCTTCTCCCCTCTGCCCGTTAGCCTTGCATAACCTCCGCCCAGCATATACCCCGTATCCGAGCCTATCATGTCGCACAGCTCTTTCATCTGCTTTTCGCTGCCTGCGCCGTACAGTCTGCCCATTCCGCGGATAACGCCCGCCGCGTCCGCCGACGAGCCGCCCATGCCCGCGCCGAGCGGTATATTTTTATAAATTTTAATGTCCGCGCCGCACGTTTTGAATACTTCCGAATACAGCCGCGCCGCCTTTGCGGCGTTGTTCTCTTCAAACGGCATAAGCTCCGTGCCCCTGCCGTGCATTTCAACCGTGACGAGCCTGTCTTTGCGTTTTTTAAGCACAATCAAATCGTAAAGGTCCACTGAACAGACAAGGCTGTCGAGCATATGATAGCCGTTCTGCACGCCCGTAACCGAAAGGGTTAAATTTAGTTTTGAGTATGCTTTTACGCGGACCGTCATACAAGAATTATAGCACACCGCGGCAAGCATTTCAATTAAAAATATGTTATTTTAGGCTCGATTTGAGATAAGAAATGTTTTCAGGCGTTTTAAAACGCCCGCCGCTTTTCAAGCGGCGGGCGTAAAACATATTTCAACAGAATTTTCTTAAAATCGGCTTTATAAAATTAACTTTTGCCGCGGAATACCAGAATCCTTTCCTTTCCCGTCAGCGGGAAGGTGAGTTCGGGGTTGGAGGACCGTATGCTTTCGGGCGCGGCGTTAAGCTTTTTGGCGGTAGTCCATAAATCGTCGCCCACCGCGGGTATATAAACGGAAATTGCGCTGTCATTTACGGGCTTAGCGCCACATTCCTCGGCGGCACACACGTAACGCGCTTTTCTGTCTTCGCCGTCCGTTACTGTGATTTTCAACGCCGCTTCCGCTTCACATTCGCCCTCGGCGCGCTGGCGTATGCTTATTCCGCATACTGCGACAGAAACTCTCCCGCAGTCGGAATTCAAGCCCGAAAGCTTAACCGCAAAAGGCAGATTTACCTCCGTCGAGCGAATTTCGCCGCCCTGCTCATAAAGAAGGGTTGCGTTTACGCTTCCGCCTATTCCCTCCAAAGTCCGCGAAAATTCCGCACAAGGCAGGGCCGCCGCAAGAAAAGCGCAGGTGTAGTCAAGTTTCGCCTTCACGTCGCAAAGACCCGAAACGCGCTCCTGATAGACCTTAACATCGGTGCAGACGAAATTTTTTTCCTCGGAAAAGCTTAAATTAAGTTCGTTTTCGGTGGAGAACGCGTCGGTTATAAGCGAAACAGTTTCCTCTTCGTAAAATTCGCCGCAGAACGCGAGGGTGGCGTTGAAAGTTACGTCTGACTTGCCGCGCTCCTCGTTGACTTTACAGTCTATGGTCATATCCTTTATTTCTGCGCGGCAATCCGCGGGCGAAGGCACAACGGCTTGCTCGCACGAAATTTCCGCCTTGAAAGGTATAGTTCTGTCAAGCGCCACAGGCGCGCCCTCCCGCACGGCGAGAAGGGAAAGATAAATTTCACCCGTGACCTCTACAAGCCCCGATTTTACCGCGCAGTTGAGGACGACGGGCTGCGCGGACGGCACGAGTATATCCGTGGCAACAAGGTTGAAATCGTCGTCAATTTCGCTTTCTCCGGAAAAGCTTACGGCGTTGCAGAGTTTTCCCTCTTCGCGCCGCACAACGGCGCCGTCGAGCGAGTTAATATAGCTTCGTTCAGCCCTGTCGCTTACGGAAATGTTTGCGCCTACCACGGCGGATACCACATAGGACGAGCCTTCTCTTTTAAGGTTCGTGTGCTCGCACGAAAGCCGGCAGTCGCATGTCTGGGCGGGGGCGAGCGCTTCACTATCTATATGGTGCGAAAATTCCGCACCCTTCTGTACGCGGCACAATTTATTGTCGCCGTCAACATAGACGACCGTGCATATAAGTCTGCCGCCGTAATTCACCCTGCCCGAAGCAGCTTCGACAGAGGACAGCGACACCTGCGGGCAGACGGCGACGACCTCACCCACGTCCTGCCCGACAAATTTTATTTCGACGATGGATTGAGCCGACAATTCGGCGATTTTTCGGGTATATGCGCCCGTATTATAGGTTGCGTTTAACATATTTCCTCCCTGTTACAAGGTATAATATGCCGCGCGCACGCCGATTATTACCGCGTTTTGGGTTGAATTTTTACTCTGCCGCAGAGAATTTCCGAATACGAATATGCGGTTTTGCCCAAGAAGTTTTTATCGAATGGGCTGACGGTGAAAAGGGACGGATATACTCCGTTTAGCGTAGCGGGAAAAGTTACGAATTTGTTGCGCCCCAAATTGAGTTTCACTGTGACGTTTTGACCGTTAAGACCGTGTATCATTTCCTTTATGGAATTGATTGTGGAAGTAGCTTTAATCATACTTCTATTATTTACAATTTAAGGAAAAATATGCAGCCCGCGCCAAAGGCGCGGGCTGCAAATAGTGGCAAGATATACTATCCAATAAAGTGCAATGGGTAAATGCAGTTGCACTTTTTTGGACAATTTAATATTGCATTTCAGTTAATATTCCACTTCCGACGGGATTTAAAGAAATCAGAAATCTTCGTCGTCGTCCTCGTCATCCTCGTCGTCTTCATCGTCCTCGTCGTCTTCGAAATCGTCGTCTTCGAGGTCGTCCAGCGAATCCACGTCTTCGCTTTCAAACATATCGTCGTCCTCGCCGTGATAGAGGTCGTCCTCTTCCTCGTCCTCCTCTTCGAGTTCGGCTTTCAGTTCGTCGTCCAACTCCGTCTCTTCTTCGGAAAGTTCGGCGTCGTCCTCGTCGAGGTAGTTCTTCCACTCCTCGTCCTTGTCGATATCGACCTCTTCTTCCTCTTCATATTCCTTCTGACGGCGGCAATTTTCGCACATCTTTTCGCCGGCGGACAGAGGATTTACGCCGCAAACGGGGCAGACTTCGTCGTATTCGAGTTCGGAATCGACTTCTTCCAGCTCGTCGTCGTCAAGGTCTGCGAATTGCAGCCTGTTGCCTTTCATTTCGGCAATGCAGACGTCGCAGTATTCCTGTTTATCCTTATCTATATAATTCAGTTCGCATCTGGGGCATTTGATGTATTTTACCATAAGCGCATTATTCTCCGTAGGCTTTTATACAGCATATTCCGAGTATAATCATAATGTTTTTAAGCTGCGTAAATCGGTAACATTATATTCATATTTATTGCATTTGTAAACTGTTTTATAGCCGAATTTTTTAAAAAATTTTAAATATTAAGGGAGACTATGATATGCAAGTTTATGCAACGGAAGCCCAATCTATGCACGCCGTCATTTTTTGAAAACTTGCGCGTTTTTTATTTTATTGAAATTGCCAAATGAACTTAAAAAAGCCCTTGCATTAAGCAAGGGCTTTTTAATATATTTGTTTACTTGTCGGTATCGTCCTCATAGACGTTTACGTTCTTGTCGTCGGTGGTATCCACCTTTATCCTGCGGCTTGAATTTGCAGGCTGTACGCTCTTACGCGACTTGCGTATTATGAATACCGCAAGCAGAATTGCGCCGCCTATCACCAAAATTCCCGCAAGGCACATACCTATAATAAAGAACACGCGCGCAACGGTGTTTAAGCCGTCCCACCAGCTTGTCTCCTCCTTTACGGGCCACGATTGGAGATATTCCGATCTGAAACCGTCGCGAATCGCCGTAGCGTCCTCTGCGGTCATTTCGCCCAAAGTCGAATAGTAATAGTCGCGGCGGTTTGCATAGACGTTCTTTCCGTTGACCTTTCTTGTCGCCGTGTAATCCGCCCAGTCGTTATCCGCTGTGGGGTTCAGAAAATCGGCGAGTTTTTCCAACGTGGCTTTGGAATAGACGGGGTCGTCGTCCTTTTCAAGCTCCCCATTGCAGGCTACGGCAAGTTCGTCCACATAAGCCTTGTCGGCGGTGTAGAAAAGATATTTTGCCGCGTTGGAAAGATTTGCGTAAATTTCCGCGTCGTATTTTGCGCTGTCCGCGTAGCCCGCGATTATTCCGTCGCTGCCCGCCGCGCCGTCGTAAAGTTTGTTCAGTTCGTCAAGCTGCGCGTTGGTCATCAGCCCGCCGTTCTCTTGTTTAAGGTTGAACGCCATTATATAGTTATAAGACGTCATTTTATCCGTTTCGGAAGCAAAAAGAATGCTTCCGTCGATAAATTCTGGCGCGTACCAGCTTGAAGAAGAATCGAGGTCGAGTATTTTCACAGCGGTGTATTCGCCGACAACGTCGTCGGCGTGCATACCGTCGTAATCGCCCCAGCTGCCCGAATAGTTAATGCGGTAGAACGTATAGCCGTTGCCGCCCGTAAGCGAATAGTAAAGATATTTGTTTTCCGTATCCACTTTAAGCATTGTGGCGGTGCCGCTGCCTACTATTCTGTAATAAGTTTTATTGTTGATATTTGCCGAAAGCTTGCCGTTATCGACATAGTTTATGGCAATACCGCCGCCGCTTTCGGCTATAAGAACGGCTTCCAGCCCGCCGTCGGCGCCGAAGATATATTTATATGAATCCGCGTTGCTTCCGTTGTTGAGAATTTGGGCTTCGCCCTGTACGGGGTTGTCCGTTACGGGATTCCAGCTTGCGCCAACGTCGCTGTCTTTCAGGGAATAAAGGTATGCCGCCGAATTCTGGGTGGTGTGGCGCGTATAGAACAGCGTGCCGTTTAGGTAAGTTTCAAGCGTGTAGGTATAAATCAAATCGTTTTTGACCGATTCGTCGTCGGGCAAATAGTTGAAAGGCGTCTTTTCTGTCGTCTTTCCGCCCACGCCGTCAAACACAAGGTCGCCGCAGTTTATATAGCGGTTGGTTTCTTCATCCCACCAAAGAAGTTTGCTTGTGTCGTATTCCTTGGGAGTAGAAGCATCCGCACGAACCCTGTAAACCTGATTATAAGATTCGGTTGCGCCCGTTGCAAAGCTCGATACGCCCATCGTATAGTAAACCATGGGATTAGTTTTATCTTCCGCGTCGAAAAGATATGCGGATATGTTATAGGCAAGAAGCACGTCCTCGCCCGTGGAAGTGTTTACGGAATGTAAGTTGGTTACGCCCGAACTCTCCCCGAACATAGTTTCGCTCGTTGCGACGTAAAGGAGATATACCACGTCGCCGACTTCTACAAAACGGAAATCGTAGGTCGTAGAGGGGAAAGTGACGAAAGCGTCCTTCATGGATTCCGTGCCGTCGAGCTTGGTGCGCTTCAATTCGAGTTTGGAGTTCTGGACGACGCCGTCCGAATTTCTCGCCGTGGATGGCGTGGAATAATAGATATAGTCGCCGTAAACGAAAATACCCGAATTGTAGTTGCCCGAATAAGCTATCTGCGGAACGACCGTCTGCACCGACGTGTAGTTGCGGGCGTTCAAATCGGACTTTGAAATGCGCTTTATCGCGCCCTTGTCGGGAGTGCCGTAGGCGTTGTCCGCGGTGTTGGAAGCGACGCCGTTCACGAAATAGACGTAATCGCCCTTTTCAACCGCAAAACCGCCGTTGGATACGGCTTGGGAATCGGTAAAAATTCCGTTACCGCCGAGCTGTGTGCTGTTGTGGTATGGCGAACAACCCGCCGTAGCGGTTATGCCGAGGGCTACAACCGAAGCGAGAGTCGCGCATATAATTTTAGTGACAGGTTTTTTCATTATAAATAAATCTCCGCAAGAGAAACAAAATTACATTTTCAGCATTTTTTATTATACACTAATCGATATTTTTAAGCAATAAATTTAACTTGGTTTTGACAAAAAAAGTTTAAAAGGAGTGTAGTTATTGGAAAAATTTGCGCTTTTGAATTTACTTAAAGCCATAGACGGTCTGAAAAACGGGCAACCGTCGCAAAACGTCAGCTCTCCGCCGCCTTCTTTTGCGGCTTCCGAGCCCGCACAAAATTCCCCGCCCGGCGGCACTTCCGCCGCTCCGTCCGCCCTTTCTTCCGCCCCTTTCCCCGCCGCTCCGTCCGCCGCAGACGCCTCCGGATACAATCCGGGAGAAAAGCAGATGCCCAACATCATGTATGAAACGCTTGTGCGGCATGAGCAGATAAGTTACAGAATAAAAAACAAAAGATAGCCGCGGCGCTTTAAGCGCCGCGGCGGCAAATTGTTTTAATTATGCCTCGGTCCGACTTGCAGACGGATATGTCTGGGAAGGCCGTTTACCCAAAGCGGGGTTATTTCCGCCTGGATAAGCGGATATATGTAATGGATAAGCTCGTTCGTAACGTATGTTCCGTCCTCGGTAATCCACTCGGCGGGCACTTTCTTTTCGACGTTTGCTATAAAATGAACGTCGGCGGGCTCCGTTATGCACATATACGGGTCGTCCGAAATTCTCTTTAAGGTTATAACTTCCCCGTTATGCCCTTCGAAAGCCGCTTTTACTGCCGCGCCGCCCACGTTGTAGGCTTCGGTAACGTCAACGCGCGACTGGATATGCGAAGCGCAACGCTGCAACGAGGACAATTCGATTGCCCTTGTTTTAACTCCGAATTTCTTTGCCACCTCGCCCGCAAGATAGCGCGCCGTGCCCGCGAGCTGCTTGTGCCCGAACGCGTCTACATAATCGACGTGGTCGGATAATTCGCACACGTACCTGCCGTCCTTGACCTTTATGCCCTCGGAAGCGGCTATTACGACGGAACGCCCCTCTTTCAGAAGCGCGCCGACTTTATCGAGGAATTTATTGGGTTCAAATACGACTTCGGGCAGGTAAATTGCGTCAACGCCCTCGCAGTCCTCGCCCTTGGCAAGCGCCGTGGCGGCTGTAAGCCAGCCGGCATTGCGCCCCATAACCTCTATTACCGAAACGACGGGATAATCGTAAACGAGACCGTCGCGGATAATCTCCTTTGTGGTCGCGGCAATGTATTTTGCGGCGCTGCCGAAACCGGGAGTATGGTCGGTCACGGCAAGGTCGTTGTCTATTGTTTTGGGAACGCCCATAAACCTTATGGGGCTTTTTATTTTTGTGCCGTAGTCTGTAAGTTTTTTGATAGTATCCATCGAGTCGTTGCCGCCGATATAGAAAAACGCGTAGATTTCAAGCTCGGTCAGGATATTGAAAATTTTCTCATAGACGGCTTCGTTCCCCTCCAAATCGGGAAGTTTATAGCGGCAGGAGCCGAGAAACGAGGAAGGCGTTCTCTTCAAAAGGTCGTTGTCGAGGTCGTTTTTGAACCGCTGGGAAAGATCGACGATATCCCTGTCCAGAAGCCCCTTTATGCCGTGAACCATTCCGAACACGCTGTCCGCGCCCCTGTCCTTAGCCGTTTTGAATACTCCCAAAAGGCTTGAATTTATTACCGCCGTGGGTCCGCCAGACTGACCGACTATAACGTTTTTCATTGAGATTTCCCCCTAAATTCCAAAAATAATTCTACGGATAGACGCACCGTACTTATTATATTGTATCATAAAAAACTCAAAAAGCAATATACAAATAAAAATTTTTGTCGCTTTTTTGCGGCGACCTTTTATTGAACCTGCTGGCAGGAAGCCTATGCTAACGAACAGAACGCAGTTATTTATAGCAGTTATTTATAGCGGAACGCATTTAAATTTTAGGTAAATAGAAGGTCTGCGAATTCAAACGCATCTATAAAACGCGTATTTTAACGACTATTAAATGATTCAACGCAAAAAAATTGGCTTGCCTGACAAAGGCAAGCCAAATTCTTTTTTTTATCTCTTTGAGAACTGGGGTGCACGGCGCGCTTTTTTCAAGCCGTACTTCTTTCTTTCCTTGACGCGGGGGTCGCGGGTAAGGAAGCCTTCTTTTTTAAGTGCGGGACGGCAGCCCTCCTCCGCTTGGAGCAATGCCCTTGCCACGCCGAGACGGATAGCTTCCGCCTGACCTGTAAAGCCGCCGCCATAGACGTTTACCAAAACGTCGTACTTGGCTTCCGCGCCCAAAAGCACGAGAGGCTGCTTAACCTTGTACTGCAAAACCGATTGAGGGAAATAGTCCTCGAAAGCCCTTTCATTTATCTTTATAACGCCTGTTCCTGCGGGAATAAGGCGGACGCGTGCTATCGCCTTCTTTCTTCTGCCTGTTCCCCAGAATTGAAGCTTTTTCTTTATATTAGTTTTAGCCATAATTAAAGGACCTCTCTCACCTTAAAATAATTTGAGTTCTTCGGGCTTCTGCGCCGCATGATTGTGTTCCGCGCCCTTGTAAACTTTAAGCTTTTTAATCATATCTCTGCCAAGCGAATTTTTGGGAAGCATACCGCGCACGGCTTCGTACACTGCCAAATCGCTTTTTTCGGCAAGCATCTTTTTATAGGATACTTCCTTCAAGCCGCCGATATAGCCCGTGTGGTATCTGTAATATTTATCGGTAAGCTTTTTGCCCGTTAAAACCACTTTATCGCAGTTTACGACAATGACGAAATCACCCGTATCGACGTTGGGCGTGAAAATAGGCTTGTTTTTGCCGCGAAGTATGGCGGCAACTTTGGAAGCCAGTCTGCCGAGGGGAACGCCGGCGGCGTCAACGACGTACCACTTTCTATCTATTGCCTCCGCCTTTGCCATGTAGGTTTTCATTTTCTACTCCTTAAAAATGCCGTTTTCAACGGCTTTTCCTATCTCAATGTTACAATGTAAGCCTATTTTATTATGAAATTTAATATCTGTCAAGCTGTTTTGAGTTTGGTTTACAAAGTTTTTTAAAAATTTGTATTAAATTTATCCCGCCCGTATTTCGGGCGTTTTCGGGCTTTTTCCCCCGGTTTCCGCGGGCTTTACGCCCTTTAATATATATGGTATATATAAGCCGTTCGGCCCGCAAACCCGCGGAGGACGGATTTCTTCCGCCGCCCGTATAGTTTAACGGAATTTGGCGCAAATCCCCCTTTCAGCGGGGTTCAAGCACCGCCTTTATGCGCTTTATGCCTGCGGATACGTTCTCCTGCTTGGCTATTTTGAAAACGCCCAGCTCTCCCGTGCTTTTCGCGTGCGGACCGCCGCATATTTCCTTTGAAAACTCGCCTATTGTATAAGTTTTAACCCTTTCGCCGTATTTGTTTTCGAAAAGCCCCGTAAAGCCCTGCGCCTTCGCCTCGTCAAGGGACATCTCTTTCATTACGACAGGAACGTTAAGGGCGATTTGCTCGTTTACAAGCCTTTCCACCTCCGCCACTTCTTCGGGCGTCAGCTTGCGGGGGAAATTGAAGTCGAAGCGCAATCTTTCCTCCGTAATGTTGCTGCCTTTCTGTTCCACGTCGGGCGAACATACTATTTTCAGCGCCGCGTGCAAAAGGTGCGTAGCGGTGTGAAGCCTTGTAGTTTCCTCTTTATGGTCTGCAAGCCCGCAGGCAAATTTCTGCTCGCTGCCGGCGCGGCTTTTTTCCTGATGCTCGGCATAAGCTGCGGAATAGCCTTTTACGTCAACGGTAAATCCCCTTTCGCGCGCCATTTCGCCCGTAATTTCAACGGGGAAACCGTAAGTGTCGTACAAATGGAAAGCGGTTAATCCGTCGATTTCGCCGCCAGCGGGAAGATTTGCGGTTGTTTTTTCAAATTCGCGCAAGCCCTGTTGGAGAGTTTTGGAGAATTTCAGCTCCTCCTTTTCAAGTTCTTCCTCTATTCGCGCGCGGTTTTGCGCAAGTTCGGGATAGACGGGCGAATACTTTTCGATAACCGTCAGGGCGACTTCCTTCAACGAACCCTGCGGAAGCCCTATGTTCCTGCCGAAGCGCACCGCCCGACGGATAATTCTGCGCAGAATATAGCCCTGGTCGGTGTTGGAGGGAACTACCCCTTTCGGGTCGCCCAACATGAAGGTCGCGGTGCGGATATGGTCCAGAACCACGCGGAAAGCGCGGGTAACTTCGCCGCCCTCCGAATATTTTTTCCCCGTAAGGGATTCTATCTTCTCTATGGTTTTTTCGAACACGTCCGTTTCATAGACGCTGTCTTTCCCGCAGAGGATACAAAGCGTGCGTTCAAGCCCCATACCAGTATCTACGTTTTTCTGTTTTATCGGCTCGAACTTGCCCTCGGCGTTCTTATTATACTGCATGAACACGTCGTTCCATATTTCGAGGAAAGTGCCCGCGGGCGCTTTTTCGAAATCGAAAGGTCCCAACTTGTCCGCTTCGGCGCGGTTGCGGATTATATGCATTTCCGTATCGGGACCGCAAGGCCCGGTCGTACCCGCAGGTCCCCACCAGTTGCCCGATTTGGGAAGATAAAATATATGGTTCTTTTTAATGCCGCACTTTTCCCATATAGCCGCGCTTTCTTCGTCGCGGGGACAGTCGCCGTCGCCAGCAAAACAGGTTACCGCGATATCGTCCGCGGGTATTCCGAGGTATTTTTCGGAAGTAAGAAATTCAAACGACCAGGGAATCATCTCTTTTTTGAAATAATCGCCGAGCGACCAGTTGCCCAGCATTTCGAAAAAGGTGCAGTGCGAGGAATCGCCCACCTCGTCTATGTCGCCTGTGCGCACGCACTTCTGCACGTCGCAAAGTCGGTTGCCCGCAGGGTGCTTTTCGCCCAGCAGATAGGGTACGAGGGGGTGCATGCCCGCCGTCGTAAACAGCACTGTGGGGTCGTTTTCGGGGATAAGCGAAGCCGAAGGAATTACGGCGTGACCCTTTTCCCGAAAGAATTCCAAAAACATTTCGCGTAAAGTTTCAGATGTAAACCGTTTCATTATATATACCTTACTTTTTGATTATCGTATATCCGTCCTTACCGTCTTTAACGGCGTAGCCGAGTCCGTCTATTTGGGCGCGCAAGCCGTCCGCTTCAACCCAATTCCTGTTCGATTTTGCCTGCCAGCGGCGTTCCGCAAGTTCTTTGACTTCGGCGGGAATTTCCTCTTTTGCGGACTGTGGATTTTTTTCGGCGACTTCGGCAAGATATGCCGCGGCGTCCTTTTTGAAAAGCCCCAAAAGCGAATACGTTTTGCGTATTTGCGCCACGTCGTCCGCGCAGGAAGAATCGTTTGCGGCAAGTTTTTTTTCAACCGATTTGAAAAGCGGATAAAGTTCGGACAGCGCAAGCGAAGTATTGAAGTCCTCGGACATGTCCTCGTCGAACTTGCGGTCTATCGCAGGGTTACCCGCCGAACCTTTCCCGAATTTATTCTCTACCGCCTCTATTGTTTCATAAAAAGCGGTAAGGTGCTTTTCGGCTTCGGGGAAAAGGTCGTCGGTTATGTTTATGTCGTTTCTGTAATTGTTTTGCAGAAGCGCGAATTTTATGGCTTCGTTGGTGTATTTTTTAAGCAAATCTTCGAGGAGCAGAGAATTGCCCAGGCTTTTGGACATCTTCTGTCCGTTTACCTTGATAAGCCCGTTATGGGTCCAATATTTTGCAAACTGTTTGCCCGTAAGACTTTCAGACTGCGCGATTTCGTTTTCGTGGTGGGGAAAGATAAGGTCCCGTCCGCCGCCGTGGATATCAATACGGTCGCCGAAAGCCGCCCTGTTCATCGCCGAACACTCTATATGCCAGCCGGGCCGTCCCTTACCCCATGGGGAATCCCAGCAGATTTCCCCTTCCTTCGCCGATTTCCAAAGCGCAAAGTCTGCCGGATTGCGCTTTTCTTCGTCGTTTTCAACGCGCACGCCGTTCAGCATATCCTCCACCGAACGGTTTGAAAGACAGCCGTATTTTTTAAAGCTTTCCACCGAAAAATAAACGTCCCCGTTGGCGGCTGGATAGGCGTTTCCCTTTTCGATAAGTCTTTGAATAAAGTCGATAATATTATCGATATTTTCCGTAGCTTTAAGCCAAAGGGTGGGGTCGTCTATTTCCATTTCGCGCATTACGCCGTTGATTTTTTCAATCATCATGGCGGCGTACTTGTCTGCGGGAATACCCGTCTCCTTGCTTTTGGCGATAATTTTATCGTCAACGTCCGTATAATTGCGCGCATAAGTGACGGCGTAGCCCTGTTTTTCGAGAAATTTGCGCATTATGTCGTAGATTAGCGCCTGATAGCCGTGTCCCACGTGGGCTTCGCCCGAAACGGTTATACCGCACGCGTACATCTTCACCTTTCCCTCTTCGAGGGGAACAAATTCTTCTTTACGCCGCGTTAAGCTGTTATAAATTCTCATAATCCTCATTCCTGTGCGCGGAAGCCGCGAAAGCCTATATACTGTATTATATACTCAACCGCAGGCAAAATCAATCTATTTTCGTAAGCAAAACAAGCTTGTGAACGAATTTTTTGGGTTTGAAAAAAATTCACAGCCTTATGAATTTTTGTTTAAACAGCCCTTGTATCCTTGACATATTTATGTTAATAGTTTACAATATTAGTGGAATCGTGATTTGCTGTTAATTTTTCACATCGGAGCGTTTTATGAAAAGAGAAAGAATAGAAGAAATTGCCGAAATCCTGGATAAACGCGGCAAAATGACCCTTGAACAGCTTGAAGAAATATTCCCGAACGTTTCGCAAATGACTTTAAGGCGGGATTTGTTCCAGCTTGAAGAGGACGGGAGAATCATACGCATCCGCGGCGGCGCAATGTCCGTTAAAGAAGTGCAGAAAGTTTCCGGCGAAGCCTATACAAAAAAATCGGCTTTGAATACCGACGCGAAGATAATCATCGCGCAAAAGGCTGCGGCGCTTATAGACGAAGGTTCCTGCGTGTTCATCGACGGCGGCACTACCGCAATGTATCTTTCAAAGGAAATTCCCGACAGGAACTGTACCATTTTTACAAACGGCATAGCCGTGGCTATGGAGCTTGCGCAAAAAAAGAACGTGAACATAACAGTTGTGGGCGGACAGCTTATGAAGGACAATCTTTCCACCTCTTCCCCCGCTTCAAAGGATTATTTTGCCCTTACCAACTTCGAAATTGCAATAGTTTCGGCGACGGCGTTCACTCCCGAACAGGGATTCTCCTGCAACAGCCAGATTGAAAGCGACCTTTTAAAAAGCGTCTTTAAGAAGGCGCGGCAGGTATATATGATGCTTGATAGCTCAAAAATAGGCAAAATCAATCCATATACATTTGCGAAAATTCAGGACATAGACGTACTTATCACCGACGACCATTTCCCCAAGGAATACAAAAAGATATTCGAGGACAACAACATTGTCGTTATGTAAAGTCGTTATGTAAAAGACTAAAACAAGATAAGCCGCCCGTTCCCTCCGAGGGAACGGGCGGCTTTTAAATTGCCGTAAAAAACGCATTACGTATTGAATTAAATTGCCGCTATTCCGTTCTCAGCGCTACGACGGGGTCTTTCTTCGCGGCGGCAGAAGCGGGTATCAAACCCGACACAAGCGTCAGCGCAACGCTTACGCCTATCATTACGGCGGCCTGCCACAAGGGGAGCGCCGCTATACTGTGTATGCCGAACGCCGCGCCGAGCGCGAGATTTAAAATTCCCGACAGAAGATAAGTTACGCCTATACCGACAAGCCCCGCGGCAAACCCGATTATAAACGTTTCGGCGTTGAAAAGCCGCTTTATATCCTTCTTTCTTGCGCCGACCGCGCGCAAAATTCCTATTTCTTTTACGCGCTCAACGACGGATACATATGTGATTATTCCCACCATTACGGTTGAAACGACAAGGGAAAGCGCGGTGAACGCAATAAGCGCTATCGTAATCATCTGTATCATAGTGTTGACCATTGTGATTATCAATCCCACGGCGTCGGTATAAGTTATTTTCTGCGCCTCGCCGAGATTGCCTACTTCGATTGTCTCTCCCGCGGCGTTCGTATATTTAAGCGTTCCGCCGTCTTCATTGCAGGCGTCGTTCCACTTGTCAAGCCAATCGGTAACAAGATTTTTGCTGTCGAAATCGAGCGGATATATGCTGAAAGAAACGGGCAAATCGTTACCTGCAAGCATGCCGGGCGTTACTTCGTAGGGGTTAGAACCCGAGCTTCCGCCCATTCCCCCCATCATTGCGCCCATCATGCTCATAGCGCTTCCGGTATTGGTTATAAGCGCGGTATCCTTTTCGAGTTTAGGCTTGCCGTTTTCAAAATAGGTAAACTCGTAATTATACGGAAGAAGAGTAAGGCTCTTCCCACCGTCGCTGTTGACGTATTTCGCAATTTCGCTTTCCATGCCGCTTTGAATAGTGTGTTCGGTAAGCGCTTTCGTATAATAAAGCCCCGTAGAAAGACAGCCGTAATTTACGCCTTTTTTCCTTTGCAGCATTACCCGCACTTTCATATCTATCTTGCCCTCGTCCTTGTTTTCGCCGAACGAAGCTTCGTCTATATTATAAGTATAAGCCGCGCCTATCATTTTCGCGGGTAATTCCTGTTTCCCTGCGTTAGTATTCAGGCTGAACATTTCGCCCTCGGAAGTTGTGCGGTAAATAGTATCGTTGGGATACCAGGTGAAAGTTTTTGCGTTTTCGCCCACGAAAAAGCCGTAATCCTTGCCGTTTTTGATTATGTCCTTTATCTTCCCCCCGAAGAACTCCGGTGCGCCCGCCGCTTTGTAGGCGAAGTGGAGAAATTCTTCCTCGGTAAAATATCCGTACTGAGCGAAGTTCAAATCGGAAAATTCGTAGTCGTCAACCACCATTATAAGGCTTTCCTTGTCGCGGAAAATGGAATTAAGCTCCTCCGCCGTAAAATCTTCAGTTTTGCCGAGGTCGGTTGCGAGGATATCGTACTGCGAAAGGATATATTCGTAGTTGTCGGGAATTTCGCGGAAAGACGTAACCGTGCTTATTAACGACGAATACTGTTTATATTCCTCCACTTCTCCCAAAACGGACGTGTACATGGAACGTATCCCCTTTACGGAATACCGCCCGCTTACGTCCTGCGAGGAATCTATTTTGTCGTTAGATACCTTGAAATCCGTATATATGTAGTTTGACATATCGAAGGCGTAGCCGAATTGCAGGGCGTTGTAATATTCCTGCGGCATGGCTTCGACATAATTTTTGTAATCGTAGGTTATTTCGTTGGTAGTCATTGCGCCGTCGAAATTCATAAGCGTTTCCAAAAGGCTGTCAACATACACCTTGTCTTTCAGCTTTTCGATTTCCACTTTCTGCCCGCTCGAACTCGCTATATCCATAAGCGACGAAAAATCGATAGCCGTTTCGGTTACCTGCAAAGGATAGCCCGAAAGCATATCGTTTTCCATAGAGGCGATATAATTCTGAACCCCTGCGGAAATTGCAAGCACCATAGAAACGCCGATTATTCCTATACTGCCCGCGACAGAAACCATAGCCGTGCGCTTGAATTTGGAAAGAAGATTTTTAAGGGACAGAGAAAACGCCATACGCATAGACATGGACGTCCTCTTTTTGCTGCC
Organism: uncultured Clostridia bacterium; assembly: GCA_947628555.1. Taxonomy (GTDB): domain Bacteria; phylum Bacillota; class Clostridia; order Christensenellales; family Borkfalkiaceae; genus Coproplasma. The sequence continues at coordinate 16,958 of CANRAI010000015.1, forward strand.
CTTATTCGTTTTATGTCCGGCGTTCTGCACGTCGTCGTTTTGTCGGACGACGTTTTGTTCGGCGGCGTTTTGTTGGGCGGCGTTTTGCGCTGTTTCGGCATTACTTTCCGCCGCGGTTTTTTTAGGAGAGGTTTTTTCAGGCGAGGTTTTTTCAGTTTCGGGTTCTTCCCCGCCGTCGTAAGGGCGGGTGTCGTCGATAATTTCCCCGTCGAGCAATCTTATTATGCGCGTAGAGTACTTTTCCGCAAGTTCGGGATTGTGCG
>CANRAI010000016.1 GCA_947628555.1 uncultured Clostridia bacterium
ATTCATCGCCTTCAAAAGTCCCGAGTGGAAACCGTTTTCGTGATAGCCCCCCTCTACCGTGGATATGTTGTTGACAAAGGAGAACAAGCTTTCCGTATCGTCCTTCGTGTGGCACATTGCAAATTCTATTTTTATTTTGCCCGCGGGCGCACCCTTTATCTGAATGTCCTTGATATCCGAATAGTACAAAGGCTCTTCGTACAGGGGCGTTTTGCCGTCGTTGAGATATTTAACGAAATCCACAAGCCCGCCGTCGTATTTATAGGTTACGGGTTCCCGCGGGGGTCTTTCCACCCTGACGTTGGTTACGTTGCCGTCCGCGTCCTCTCCCGTTTCAAAGGAGTACTGCGGGCGTTCGTCGAGAAGATTTATCTTCACGCCCTTGTTTAAAAACGCAAGCTCTTTAAGGCGTTTAGCCACGGTATCGTAATTCCATTCGGTCGTTTCGAAAACTTCGCCGTCGGGCATAAAACGCACAAGCGTACCCTTCTTTTTCGTCTTTTCCTTTGTGTCGAGAAGGGGCGCGGTTGGAATACCGCAAAGCCACTTCTTTTTGGATTTGTCGTAGGTAGATTTAAACGACATTTTAAACACGTTGCCGCGATAGACCTCTACGTTAAGCCACTTGGAAAGGGCGTTGGTGACCGAAGCGCCCACGCCGTGAAGCCCGCCCGAAAAAGCGTAATTTTCGTTGTCGAACTTGCCGCCCGCGTGTAATTTGGTGAAGATTATCTCCACGCCGCTCATTTTTGCTTTGGAGTTTATGTCCGTCGGCATGCCGCGGCCGTTGTCCTCCACCGAAGCCGAGCCGTCTTTGTGCAGAGTGACGGTAATTTCGTCCGCATATCCGTTAGCCGCCTCGTCTATGGAGTTATCTACGATTTCCCACAAAATATGGTGAAGCCCGTTCACGCCCGTAGAGCCGATATACATACCGGGGCGCACGCGCACCGCTTCAAGCCCTTCCAGAATTTTTAAGTCGTCCGCATTATAATGCTGCTGTTTTTCCATAAATACCCTTTACCGAATCTCCGAGGGGATTTTCAGCCCCGTCGGGCACATATAGTAATAATCAACTTTGTTATTATACCATATTTTGTATAAAAAGTAAAGGACAGACAGATAAAATTTTGTTTCCCACAAAGAAAATACTGCGTTTCGTTTTGTTTGCCTAATATAAAATAATTTCTTCGCAATTCTTTATTCAGTATGACATTATAAATGATAATCACAAAAATTAAAGCTTTTTCAAAGCATAATAATTATTAAAAATCGAATATATGATAAAATTTATCAAAAAATAGGTTACAATGAATTATGATGACTTTAAACGAAGCGTTTGCAAAAAGAGTTAAAGAATTTATGGAGATGAAAAATATCTCCGCATACAGAATAACGCAAGAAACGGGATTGTATCCGAGCACGATGAACTATATTCTGCACAGTAAAACGAAAGCGTCGAATTTTAAAACCATGGCTATGATTATTAAGGTTTTGGATGTATCTATGGCTGAATTTTTCGACAGCGAAGTTTTTAATTTTGATAATCTTGAAATCGAAGAATAAATTCATTCCCGCTTGCGGCGAGTGAATTTCCTACCCGCGGGCACTAAGGCAAGAGTGTTACGGAATAAACGTTTATTCCCGACGTCTGTGAATGTTTTCAACATTTTCAGACCTTAAAGCAAAAATTCTATCAAATGAAAATACCCGCCGCGGGATAATCCCGCGGCGGGTTATTGCGTTTTCAGACGCGTTTATTTCTTTTTCTTTGCATCTTTGGCGGCTTCTTCCTTTGCGTACATTTCGTCAACGTCGCCTTTTTCCTTGGGCTTGATTACAAGAAGAAGGATAATTCCTATAAACGCAACGCCCGCTACCGCAAGCAAAATCACCGAAACCATGTTGTCCTGCAACCACGTATCCTCGCCGTCGAGCGCCGCGGGGGCAACCGAAGCGGCTATTCCCATATACGCCCTAACCGGTTCTAACGTGGGGAACTGCGTGCTTGTAACTTCGCACTTGATGAGATAGAAAGAGTTCTCGTCCTGCGGCACGAACGAACGCGCCGAAGCGTTCCAGCTATACTTTGCAAATTCCTCGTATTCCTCGCTGTCCTCGTCAAGGTCGGCAAGAGCGGGTATATTGGTGAAATATATTCTGCCTTCGCCCTCGAAAAGCTCCTGCTTGCGTTCCATAAACTGCGAATAGGTAAGCACATCGCCGTTCTTCTCCCTGTACAGGTCGTTGTTAAAGATGTACAAAGAATATGCCGCGCTTGTGGATACGCCGTTTATCTCAAACGACTTGCTTGTATAGGAAGTGCCTACGTAAGCCGTATCCTGTTCTTCCGGGCTTTCGACGGAAATTTCCGCAATGCCCGCCGAGAAAGTAAACCAGGGAAGTTTAGAGTGAAGATCCTCGTCCTCGTAAATTGTCCAGATGTCGCCCGTTTCGAATTCAACTACCTCGGGCTCGCCGTCAGAAGTTTCCGATTCTTTAAGATACCACATTTTGTTGGAAACAGAATCGGACGCATATACGGTGAACAAATAGTCGCCAGCGGCTGAAAGGTCGATTGAAAGGGATGAAGCGCTGTTGCCCGTGGAAGAAGATTTTGTGCCGTTTACCATAAAATATATGGAATAAGTCATGTCCGAATACGCCGTGGCGTTATCAGATATAAGTTTTTCAAGCGAAGGAAGATAAAAATCGTCCTTGCCTGCGCGCAAGTCTTCCGCGGCCTTATCTACTTCCGCCTGGTATTCATCAACAAGCGTCTCCCAATTTTCGGATTCCGTATTGTAGTGCGCGCCTTCGCTATCGCTTGCGACGGCGATATATTTATTATCGTTTACTGTAATTAAAAAGTTTTCGTCAACGAACCAGTCGAGCATTATATAGGTCAATTGCCCGCCCGTGGAAGCCGTGTCCGTAAGTTTGAGATATATCTTTAATGCGGCGTCGGGTGTGAAGCCGTTTTTGAAACTTTCGGCGTTGTAATCCCCGTTTTCAACGTTGGGAACGTAATGGTTAGCGTGCGGAGTAACATACTGGTCGTCCGAATCCTTAACGATTCTGAAAAGCTTTTCCGCCGTGTAGTCGTTTGCCTTGAATTCCGCGTCCGCGGCCTGTTCCTTGGTGAGAATGAAGTAGCCCGTTTCAAGGCTGGGGGACTGGGTGAGGACGTCTATCGCCGTGTAGCTGAAACTGATTTCGCTGCCCTCGGCAATGTATCTTAAACCCTTGTCCAGACAAAGCACGGGGGGGGTAGTGTCGTTTACCTGACCGCCCGTGTAGTGAACCTTATCCTCGCCGTCGCTGACCTCGTTGATATCGCGGCTGGGGTTCTGTATCGTTGCGCCGTCGGAGTTGCGGTTGAGCACAAAACTCTGACCATTCATTTCGTAAATCGCCATACGCGCCCTGACTTCGGACTTGTCCTCGTCTTCTTTTTCGGGCATGTCCGCCATGAAAGAAAGGGGCGTTACGGGATTTGTAGTTGAAGAAACATACTTCGCGTACATTTTGCCGACGTTTTCGAACTTGCCTTGTTGCACGGCGTCAGCGTTTCCTTCCGCGCCGAAGTCCTCGGCGTTGGTTATCTCAACGTCATATACGCCGTTTTCGCCGCCCGAAAGCGCGATAGTTATATGGTCCGTGCCGAGAAGCGCGCTTTCGGATACGTCGATATCCTCCGCCTTGGCTTCCGCCGTTTCTTTTTCGGCGGTTATTACCGACTTTACGCCGCCCTCTGCGGGAACGAATATGATATAGTTGACCGTCTTTTTATCCTCGGTCATGCCGAACTGCTGGGTTTCGAAAGTAATTACGAATTTTTCGAAGTTCGTTTCCTCGAAGCCTATCTCCATATGGAAATAGCCCTTTGCGCAGGAAATTTCGGGCGCGACGTGGGGAGCTTCCTCTTCGCCGCCTTCTTCTCCGCTCCCGTCGTCGGCGTTGTCAGGCTCGGCGTCGTCCGCGTCCTTTTCGTTGTAGAACCAGGAATATGCAAGGTTGCGCCTGTAAGTTACGACGTCGTCGTCCCCTTCGAAAGTGAACATCGTGTAATAGTAGGGGTCGTCCACCTCGCCCGCCGTTTCGTCGGAAATTTTATGCTCTACCCTGTGCGCCCAAATTTCGGCGCTGCCCGCGGTATAGAAAATACTCGTGCCGCTCAAAGTGACGTATCTGTTCGCTTTTGCCGTAATTCTTCCTATAAACGCGCCCGCCGAAGCGATAAACGTAAACGCAAGAGCAATGATTAAACAGAGTTTGATTTTTACAGACTTCATAACTTTCTCACTTAAAAGTTGGATTTTTATTCGGTAAAAGCGGAAGCCCGCCGTCTTAACGGCGCGCGCGGACCAAACGCCGAATTAACACTGAATAATATTACTATAATAAAAAGCGATTTGTCAATGAATTTTCCCGCCGAAACGCCAAAATTATTAAATTAGGGGCGTTTTATGGCTGAATTTCGGCTTTAAACCTGTTCCATGGCGTTTCTTCTGCGGGCGGTTCGACAATAAAACGCAGCGCCTCTCCCGTGACGGGGTGGGTAAACCTCAACGAATACGCCCACAGCGCAAGTTTGCCCTTTATCGCCCTTTCGCCGCCGTAGCGCATATCGCCGTAAACGGGGCAGTTGATTGCCGCCGTCTGCACGCGTATCTGGTGGGTTCTGCCCGTATGCAGAATTATCTCCGCAAGCGCAAGCCCGCCCGATTTTTCCTTTATCTCGTATTCGAGGGAGGCGAACTTTGCGCCTTCTTCGCTTTCGGTGCAGACGTAAACGGTATTATTCACGGAATTCTTGCGCAGATAATTTACAAGCGTAGCGCGGTCGCGCCCGGGAATCCCGCAGAGTACGGCGAAATATCTTTTTTCGAAGCCGCCGTTTTTCATCTGTTCGGAAAGCCTTGCCGCCGCCTTTGAGGTTTTGGCAAACACCATAACGCCGCCCGTAGGGCGGTCCAGCCGGTGCACAAGCCCCAGATAAACGTTGCCCGGCTTGCCGTACGCCGTCTTAATATACCTTTTCACGCAGTCGAAAAGGTTGTCGTCGCCGCTTTCGTCGGGGCAGCAAGCAATCATCTGCGGCTTCATGACAACTATCAAATGGTTGTCCTCGAATAAAATGTTCAGTTCGTTATCCTGCATAGTTCTCACCCGTGAAAAGTCCGCTTGCGCCGCACGGCAAAGGTATGCCCTCTTCCGTGGCTATGCCTATCTCGTAGGCGTCCGAAACGCCTTTGAAACCTTTAAGCGCCAACGTAAGTATATTTTTCAGCACGGCGGGTTGAAGCCCCGTCGTGTAGCTGTTGATAAGAAAAAACAGCGGTTCGGGAGCAAGCAGCCCCGCGCACTGCGTGACGAAATCGAACAAGTCCCGCTCTATCTTCCACATCTCGCCGCCGGGACCGCGCCCGTAGCTGGGCGGGTCCATAATTATTCCGTCGTAACAGTTGCCGCGGCGGATTTCGCGCGCGGCGAACTTCATACAGTCGTCTATTATGTAGCGTATCCCGCCGCCCGCGCCCGAAAGCCGAGCGTTTTCGCCCGCGCGCTCCACCATGCCCTTGGCGGCGTCAACATGCGTGACGGACGCGCCCGCCTTTGCGCAGGCCACCGACGCCGCGCCGGTATATGCGAAAAGATTTAAAATTTTTATTTCGCGGTCGGGATTTTTGCATTTGGCAAGCCCTATAAGCCGCCTACATTCGTCCCAGTTGACCGCCTGTTCGGGGAAAAGCCCCGTATGCTTGAAGCCTGTGGGTTTGACCTTGAAAGTCAAATCGCGGTAGCTCACCGTCCATTCTGCGGGAAAGGGCTTTTTTATCTCCCACGCGCCGCCCCCCTTTTCGCTTCTGTGATATACGGCGTTTAAGTTTTCGCAGGCGTACAAATCGCGGCCCTTCCAGATAACCTGCGGGTCGGGGCGGAGAAGTATAACGCCCTTCCAATTTTCCAGCTTCATTCCGTCCGAAGTGGCTAAAATTTTATAATCCTGCCAACCGTCTGCGATTTTCATACTACGGATTATAACAAATACCGTGCGGCTTGTAAAGTAAAAAAAGGCGGCGGCGGAAAATTCCGCCGCCGCCCCGCCGCCGAGCCCGTGCGTCCGTAAAGCTTAAAGCCTTAAACCGCCTTTGTTTTAAGGTCGGGAAGCCGCGCCGCTTTCTCCGCCGCCGGACTTCGCTTATAAAAAGCGGTTCGCCCGCCCGAAAAATCCGCGGCTACTGGCTGTAAGTATAGAGCACGTTGTACAGGGTTGTGTAGTAATTGCCGAGATAGCGCTTTGCTACGTCGTCGTTGGTGTATAAATTCATTCTCGTCGCGGCGTCGAGCGCGAGATAGTACTCCCGCACAATCGCATAGCGCTCCGTATAGGACAGCGAATAATCGACGATATACCCCACTTTTTCCTGGTCGGCTTCCTGGTCGGGAAAGGGTTCGTTTATCGACAGCGCGTACAGAAGCTGTTCTTTCAGGATTTCCACCTGGTATTTGAATTCCGCTTGCAGTTCCTCTTCCTTGTGGGCGTACAACGTGGAATTGTACATACCGTTGGTTAAAAGAAGCTTTTTGAAGAGAGCCAAATCATTCTCCATATCGTGTTGGAGCTTGTTCTTGTTCTTTTGCGCCGTGCGCAGAAGCTGCATCTGCACGTTTGAAAGGGCGTCGAGCTGCTCCTGCGAAAAAGTAACGATATCGAAGGTCATTTGCGCACCTCCGCATTCAGTTTCAGCGAACGCACCTCGCCCGAGCCCTTAACGGTCACTGAAAAGTTTACTCCCCGCATATTCAGCCGTGTCTTTCCGCCCGCAGCGACGGTGCGCGTAAATCTGCCGTTGGAAATACTCACTTCCACGTCTTCGTCGCAGTCGGCTTCCAGCGAAGTAAGAAGCTTTCTTGAAGAAGAACCGAAATCGAATTTTCCGCACCCGAACGAATATTTTCCGGTGGGCTGGATACGGTAAATCGCGTTAGCCGCGTAACCAAGTAGCGAGCGGTTGTCCGCCGCGAGATAATAGGCATCCGCGTTGACAATCTGAAAAGTGTTTTCGACAGTATCGTACATATAAACCGCCCGCCTTGAAAGCGTGGCCGAAGTTGCGCCGACAACGTAGTATTTACCCAAATGACAAAGCGCCACGTCGGGATATTGCGCGTCTTCCGATATCAATCCGCCGATTTTGTTAACTTTACCGCCCCTGTAACAATACAGTCCGCCTTCCGCGCAGAAATAAATGCCTTTGCCAACGACGGCAGCCGTATTCCTGAACAGGGTGGGCATTGAAAAATTGTCGATTATGCGGAAATTTTCGGGATTGCCGGCAACGGAAATTCTTATAATGCCGTTGTCTTGCAGCGCAACGAGCTCATCCTCGAAGTCGAACACGCTCCAAACCTCGCCTCCCAGGCAATCGAGATATGCCTGGCCCGCCCCGGATATGCCGGGTTCCCAATCCTTGTAACTGCCTTCGCCAGACCATTTAAGAAGCTGGCCGTTATAGCTGTCGAAGCCGAAAACTCTGCCGCACCTTAAAACGCCGCACCTTAATTCGGCTGATAGAGGGGAGCTGAAATAACCTCCGTTGCGCAGACAGACGTAGTCGCTGTCCATGAACAGCACAAGGTCCGTGTCGTCGCCCGTTTTTTGCTCGATGAAAAAAGGGTCATAAGCGGAAAGGCTTTTGATTTCGGTAAAGACGGTTGCGTCCAGATATGAAGTGCGGTACACTTTTTCGTCGCTTGTATAAGCAAGCCCGCCGCTTGCAAATCTTGAACAGCGCAGACTCATCAGATTAGTAATAGGCGTACGGAACGTATCCACGGCGTTGAAAGCGCGCAAAATCTTTCCGTCTTTCAATACGCAGCCTATGGGAAATTGGTCTTTGCCCGCAAGCAGGTCAACCTGCGCATATGCGCATTTGGGATATTTCAAAGACAACTATACCCACCTCCTCGGCGGCACATATACGGGTGAACGCCTTTCCCGCCGAGCCCTGTCTATCGCCGCGCGGTAGCGCGTTTCCCACACCTCCGCCATAGCGGTTTCACCGCATATAAGGCAGTACTCCGCCGCCGCGCCGAGCGCGGTCAGATTTCCGTCCGCAAGCGCGCCGAACTCGCTTTCGTCCTCCAATTCCTTTTTTGCGGGGGCGTAGAGGTATTCCACCTCCGCCTCCGACGCGTCCGCCGTAAAAAAGTCGGGGAAAAGCGTAAAAGAAATTTCTCTGCCGCCCGCTTTCACATTCAGAATTTTAACGGGCGTGTGCGAAAAAAGCGTATATGCGAATTTATTGTCGGCGGAACGCAGGATTTCCGACGCTTTAAGCGGCAGATAATGCCTTGCGAGCTCGTCTTCGGTTGCGTTTATGCAGTACAGCAGGGTTTTTACCACCTCGCCGTCCTCGCCGATGGGAGCGCCGCCGTCCTCGACGTCGGCGGCAAGCTCCTCTCTACCTATGCGCCTCAAAGCGCTTACCATAACGTCTTTTATCGACATATCCGCCTCAGCTAATGGTCAGAACTGCCTGTCCGCAGGGTTTCTTGCAGATGAGCTCGGCATATTTTACGAGGGTCGCGCTGTACGCCGCCTTGCCGGGAACCTGCTTTAAAATTTTGCCGTCCTCGTCCTCCAACCACTCCCAATCGCAGAGCTGGCTTAAAACGAAGTCGTTTGTGTTCACGAAATATACCGTATTATCGGGGCAGAATCTGTCGGCATATACGGGTATTCCGTTTACGGTAACCACTCCGAAACCCGTAGGCGCGTCGATAGTGTTCGCAACCAGCTTGCGGGCAGCAACGAAAGCGGCGATTTTTTTGCGAGTGGCGAACGAACAGAGAATCATATTTATCTTGCTGTTGAAATTCTGCTCCATATAGTCGAGCACGTCCGTCATGCTTTCCTCGGTAAAGCCCGCCGACTCCGCCGTTGCGGAATAGGGTTTGAAATAAGGCTCTTCCGCCCTGTCGTAGCCGTACAAATCGCCTTCGCCGAAAATCGCGGCAAGACCCGTAAGTTCGTTTTTATACGCCCCCGCCTTGGCGATTACCGCGTTTACGACGTTGCCCGTAATGGCGGTGCTCAAAGTAATGACTTTCTCGCTGATTTCGGTTATGGTAATTCTTTCCACTTTCGTGCCGTCCGCGCGGATAAGGTCAACCAGCATGCCCTTGGTGAGATTGGAAACGTCGTCAACGTTGAATTTCTTGCTGTCTGATTCTGCGACGACGGAGGATATGGTGCAGATTTTCGCCGTGCCGTCGCCGTAGAGCATACGCTGGAAATTATACTTCGCGCCCGACACAAGTCCATCCATTTCTGCGTTCACAAGGTTTACGAAAGCGCCCGAACTGTCGCGGGAGGCGCGCAACGCCTTATCGCTGATTTGTATTGTGCCGTAGATGTTTTTCAAAGGCACGCTTATTTTAAGATATCTGTTTTTGTGGGGTTCGGGCAGGTCCGCGTCCTCGGCGCAGGCGTTCACGCTGTCTATGCTGTTGCGGATAACCGCAATGCTGACGTCCTTGCCCGTCACGTTTTCCGCAGTCTTTTCTATTGCCGAAAAGAAAGGGGATATGTTGTCGTTGAGCTGTGCCGTTACGGCTTGAAGGTAATATTCTTTCAATGCTTTGTCTGCGTTTTCAATGGTAATCAATTATAAAATTCTCCTTTATTTTTTTAAAAATTGTTTTACGAGCGCGCCCGCTTCCTTTACTGATTTGGGCTCGCACGCGGGTGCGGCGCAAGCCACGCCGCCGACAATCAGGGGTACGCTTTTGCCCGCGATTACCGTTTTGAGATAATCGCCCACCACGGCGTTCCTGACGTTTTCGTCCGCCAGCGCCGCGTTCAGAAGCTCCTCCCCCGTAATGCGCTTAACAGAGGGCGCCTCGCACGCCTTGCTCTCTTCAAGCTCTTTAAGTTTCTGGCTGCGCCGGGTGAACTCCGCTTCCAGATTGAGGTACGCCGACATCAGGGCTTCGACGCTTTTGAATTTGCCCGTTGCAGGCGCGGCTTTACTTTCTTCTTTTTCCGCTTCCGCGGTTTCCGCCGCAACGCAAACTCCTTCGCCAAGGTTCTCCTCCGCCGGCGCGTTAAGCGCCGCAGCCGTATCGGGGCTGCTTTTATCAAAATCCTCGGTATGTACCGCGTTTTCGTCAGTCAATTTCTTTTCTCCTTATCTTCATATTCTTCATTCTCGGCTTTTTTTGCGCCGCCCTTTCCTTCGGCGGGAATAAGGTCGGCAAGCGACGCGTAACCCAAAAGCTCCAATAGTTTCTTTTTCGCGGCCTGGGAGATTTTTCCCTCCGCGTCCGAAAAAAGCCCTTTGTCCAACAGGTCGAATATAACCGAACGCCTCTGCGCGGGCGAAAGATTAAGGTCGGTGTCAGCCTCCAAAATCACGTCCTCGCCCGAAATATCGCTGCCCTTGAAGCAATAGACCTTAACCTTGCCGTCGTTCTGCGCAAGCCTTAAAAGGCGCACGTCCGTTGCGAACTGTCTGTAAAGGCGAAGTATCTGCCGCCCTATGCTCCTTACGGCGCGCTTTACGCTTTGATAGGCTACGTTAAGACGGGCGTCGTCCTGCTCTATAATCAGTTGAAGCCCCGTCGCCGAAGTTATTCCCGCGAAGCTGTCCGCGTTCTCCGAAATATCGCCCGTGCCCGAAATTTTCGAAAATTCGGCAAGAAGGCTGTTCTCCTCTTTCCAGAATTCGTCGGGAACGCTGCCCAACGTGAGCATTTCGGGGGGATTTCCGCCCTGCCGATAGACGATAACCTTGCCGGGCGCAAGCCCGTCGTCGGCGAGTTCGTCAACATCGACCGAGCCGTCCTCCACCGCCACCGTGCCCATGGAAATGCGGTTGAGATATTCGTGCTTGCGGTTTTTGACGGCGTTGTAAGCGCGCTGGACGGGTATAAGCCTTTCCACAACGCTCGCGCCGAAAAAGCTGCCCGCCACGGGCACGGAAACCTGCTTTACGAAGGGATATCCGCGCGCGCCGTTTTCGCAGTTTACGTACGGCAGAACGCCGTCGTATAAAAGCCTTTCGCCCGCCGTTACGGTAAGCCTGCCTTCGGGGAGGTCAACCGTGGGCTTTTCATACCTTTCCAAAACCAGCTCGAATCCCTCCTGCCTGTCGCCCGACTCAAAACGCGGCGGGGCGGACGCCGTAAGCTCCCTGCCCGCAAGCTTTACGCCGTACATAGTGTAAATATCCGATACAGGCAATAGCTTCGCATGAATTATGCTGGGCTGCATTTCAAGGCTTTCCTCGTCCTGGCAGAAAGGGTAGATTTCGAAAGGCGACACCGCAGCGACGCTTACGCCGCCCTCGTTTACGCTTGCGCCGCTTTCCGTTTCGCCGAGTTTTTTGCCGCCCGCCGAATCCCAGACCGTTTTATAAAAGGACGTACCGCATATTTCCGACCACATGGTGGCGGAAGATATAACGCCGTCGAGGTCGCTTTCCTCCTGCACCGCGGAAAGGATTGCGGAAGCGAGTTCGGAAGCCCGCCTGTCGTTTTCCTCATCCGAAGCGGGGCGCACCGCAAGCGCGGGGCGTATGCGCGAAAGTTTGGAAAGGCGCGTGTCTATCACGGGCGCAATGTGGTTGAAAACCCGCCTTTGCTCCCATTCGTAAAGCCTGTCGGTCGGCGCGATATCCCCGCCTTCCGTTATGCGGCAATATTGGTTGCCCTGCACGAATTTCAGGTTAAGTTCCCACTGCCGTTCCAGCTTTTTGCGCCTGCGCTGCCTTTCCGTAAAGTCGTCCAGCACCTCACGGCAAAGCAATTCTTCCGCCGTCTTTTGTTCTTCGTCGATTGTTTTTTGTTCCATTATTCCTCCTTTAACATATCCATAAGTTTTTGCTTTTCGGCTTCGAGTTCTTCGTCCGAAAGTTCTTCTCTGCCGTCCAAAAGCAATTTTACCGCCTTTATGTCGGGCGGAATTTCCCTTCTCGTGATTTTCTTCTTCACAAGTTTCAGCTCGCCGTTTTCTACGGAAAACTCCTCCACCGTTTCGCTTGCCGAAAGCCCCGTGGCGCACTTTATAAGCGCCCGCTTTACGCTGTCCTCATCAGAAATATTGCCACCTCCCGTTACCGATAATTTTGCGTTTAATCGCATACGTATCGCTTTTTTTACTCCCCCGTCATAGGGCGGCGCATACGCTTTATGCGTTTAAGCTTGTCCCTGCCCACGTCGGATAAGGCTTCCCTCTTTTCAGGGGCGCGGGGGCGGGTCATGATATAATATCTCAGCTCGTCCATGCAGTGGTCGTCGCGCTTTACGGGTACGTCGCCGCCCGCCCAAAAATAGCCTTTAAATTCTTCTATCATGTTCACGCAGTTTGAAAAGATATACAGGTTCCCCTCGCCGTTGTCCCGCTTCAAGAAGGATTTTACGCGTGATATACCCGCGAATACGTCCTTATTGACGTTGGGATTGACAAGAATCCCGCGCTCCGAAAAAAGTTCGGAAACCGACTTCGCCGAAGCCAGCGTCCTTTGGTTTGCCGCGCTGTCTATAAGCGCTCCTACCCGCCCGTGCCTGTCAGTTTTCCAGCCCAATTTGCGGCTTATCTCCAAAATCGCCTGCGCGTGAAAATCTATGTCCCGTCCGCTTGCAAAATGCTCCGCCACCACATATATGTTGCCGTCCCAATCCACGCAATACCAATGCGCCGAAAGCGGGTTATTCAGCCCCGGGTCGATTGAAATCGCGTCCTGCCATTCTTCGGGAACTTTAAACGGCTTTATGACGTGCACACTTTCGTCAAATTCGGGATATACAAGCCCCTTCCCCTCGGAAAATCTGCCGTATCTGCGGGAATCCAGCGCGCTGCCGTCCATAGCAGTTTCCAAAAGCGCAATCTCCTTCCCCGAAAGAAAGGGGTTGTCGTCCCAGGTCATAAATTCGTGCCATATTTCGGGATTTTTGCGCACATTCAGATAGATTTCGTTATAAACGAACGTCTTGCCCTTCAAAGGCGTCATCGTGCCGAAGATATCCCCCCGCTTGTCCATGACGCGCATTACACATTCCTCGTATATGTCTCGCGGCGGCTCTTCGTCAAACCATACGAAATCCAGGCTCGAACCCTGAAATTTTTCCCGCCCCTGGTCGCAGCTTTTAAAGCCCAGCGTGGATATCCCCCCGAATACGTTTTTGATTTTTATCTGGTCTATGACGCCGCCCGCGGGGCTGTCCTTACGGCCCGAAAGCATAACTATATCCGCTATCCAGCTTTTGGGCAGATAATGCAGAATTTTCGCCTGCGCCACATCCCGCTGGACCTGTTGCGACAGAGACACGCACCATCCGAACACGTCCCGCCTGTTTTTGCGGTAGGGATGACAGCCGCGTAGAAGCCACAGACATTCCACCGCCCCGCACTCGGTTTTCCCCGAACGGTTGCCGCCGAACACCCAACGGTTGCGCTTTTTGCATTTGTGGAAGGCAAGTTGTTTTTTATGCTTTTTTTTGCCCGTGTTGTAGTACAGCAGAAAGTTGCTCTCCCGCCGTTTTTTCTGTTCCTCTTCTATCTCGGCTATTCTTTTAAGAATTTCTTCCCTTTGCATAAGACTTAATAAGACAAAACTCCTTAAAATATTACAGGTGTGAACGTATATAATCGGTAGGTATGAAAGTATTGCGGGCAACGCTTTGCCTTATTGTAATTTTTATAATTTCGGCTACGGCGTTCCCCGTAAAAACCGCCCGCGCCGCGGACGGCAGGCAATACGCACGCGCGGACACGCGCAACGTGTATCTTTGCGAAAAAATGGATACCGCTACCGCTCTTTTTGCCGTTCCATATACCTACTGCGTGGAAATTCTTGTCGATCACGGCGAATGGTATCTGGCGCGGTACGCGCAGAACGACGGCTTTTACTCGGAAATCACGGGCTACTGCCTTAAATCGGGGCTAACGCCCGTAGCCGTCCCGCCAGAAAACGTGTATCTCAACTACCCCGTGACCGCCGTAATAAAGGCGGACGTGCCGCAGGACGGCGCTTTGTCCGGCTTGCAGATATCAGTCACGGCGGCATACTACGGCGTTTTTTATAGGGGCGCGGCGGCGTATTCCTACGTGCTTTACAACGGAGAATTCGGATATATCCCCGGCGCGAACGACGATTATCCTTTGAACGAAATTCCCGCGCAGCCTACATTTTCTACCGACGGCGCAGAGCCGCAGGAGGGAAACGCAAAGCTGGTCACCGCCATTTTGATTACCGTCGTAGCCGCCTCGGCGGTAGTTATTCTGGTGTTCACGGGCAAGCGCAAAGGGGTGAAAAACAAATGACGTACCCCCTCTTTCTTCAAAACAGACAGTAGTATTCGTTTACAAGCCTTATCCCCTCGGTGAATCGCTCCACGCGCCTGAAATGCCGCGTAAATTTAATAACCGCCCGCTTTACCCCACGTTGCTCCGCTTCGGGCAGAAGCTTTATGCCCGTTCTCATCGCCGCATAATTCCTTAAAACTTCCCTGTCGCGGACCTTCAACCCGCTTATCACGAAGTCGAGATAATTCCACAATTCCGAAAGTCTGTCTTTCGCCTCTATTATTTTAAGGATTCTGCCGGCGTAATGCGCGCCGCTCCCCTCTCCTTCCGCCGACTTCAAGGCGCAGGTCAAAATCAGTCTGTCAAGCGCTTCGTCCAAGCCGTCGGCACTGTAATAAAAGCGCAAAAGCCGTTTACTTTTCATTTTTGTCCCGAATATTTAAACGTTTGTTTGGTTTTTGTATTTACATTATAACCGCCAAACTTGACACCAAACGGAAACTTTGAAAATAAATATGGGGTTTTTAATAAATTTTTTTGAAACTTTGCTGTAACAATTTGAATTTTTAACCCTTATCAAACGGTTTACAAATAAAACGAAGGTGTGCTATAATTTTTATGATGAAAAAAATTTGTTTATTGACAATTTCGTTGTGTATTGCGGCTTCGGTCATCGCCACGCCGAAAACGGCGTTTGCGGCGAAGCAGGATAAAATTGCCGACTATCCCGAAATTCTCAGTGAAAATCTTGAATTTGAACAGCTTTCGGACTATGCCGTGGGCGAAAATTCCTACGCCTTTGCAGAGGGAAATACCCTGACGGTGCTTGAAAACGAAATCGCCGAAACTTACGAAGCCAAATCGGAAGTCTCCGCCATTCACTTCTTTGAGGGAGTATATTATTATTCTGAAAAAGACGGAACCGTCTATTCTCTCCCCGAATGTAAAGAAACCGACTTTGAAATGCCCGATTTTTCAAAGGACATCATTGTCGGCGATTATCAGTATTTTTACAACACCAAGAGCGGCGTGCTTACCATGACGGACAGGGGCGCAAGTTTCCCTGAGGAGCTTACTGTGGAGCTTCGGGATTATTCCCGCATAAAGCAATACGGCGATAATTTATATGTAATGGGCGGGAACAAACTCTATACTCTAAACGGAAAGGACGCCTCGGAAGTTTCCCTTATCTATTCAAACTTCCAAAGTCTTACGAAAATCAGCGCGGCGGGCGCGTATTCGCAGCTTAACGGCTTTTCTACGGACTTATGGCTGGTCGCTTTGACGGAAGGCAGCAATATGACGGAATTCAACCTCGACCGTCTGGAAAAGGATTCGGAATACTATCCCGTAACATCTCCACGCCAGAATACGCGCAACGACCTGAAAGGACAAGCCCTTCTGCTCTGCGAAACAGGCGAAAACACGGGCGTGGTAGCCGTAGATACCAAAACCTATATTATGAACCGCTCGGGCTACGCAAAGATAATAAAGCTGGAAGCTACGCCGATAGAAAACGCGACGGCGACTTTAAACGCCCCCGAATGGGCGTACTCTATTCCTTTTATGACAGCCCCTTCAAGGATTTTCCCGCTTTCTACCGCCGACAATTTCGAAGTGCTGGCATTGGTTACTGCCGATTCGACAAACAAGCTTGCCCATGACTTCTATCTGATAGAAAAAAGAACAGCGGACGGCAGGGCGATACAGGGCTATGTGGCGAAAGAATTTCTCAACCTGGAATATCCAGACATAAACGAGGGCGGCGCCAACGTTTTGCCCGACCCGAACGAACGTCACGACGACTACATACGTACGGTCGTGCTTGTGCTTGTAGTAATAGTGCTTGCGCTGATTGCCGCAGGATACATAACCTGGGTAAGTTCATCGGGCAAAAAACTTCCCGCCAAACCAAAACGGGAAGTAAAAGACGATATGGAAATCGACGACTCAAAAAAATAAATTCAAGCAAAAAAAACGGGTGCGCGGCAATAAAAACGCGCCCGTTTTTTTGCGGAAAAGCTTAAGCTGATTTTTTCAAATTTATCTTAAAATCTTTTAAAATAAGTTGACAGTATTTTTTTGATTTGATATAATCTTTTAGCATTGAGTTGTGCAAAC
Source organism: uncultured Clostridia bacterium (assembly GCA_947628555.1). Classification (GTDB taxonomy): domain Bacteria; phylum Bacillota; class Clostridia; order Christensenellales; family Borkfalkiaceae; genus Coproplasma. The sequence goes on from CANRAI010000016.1 coordinate 16,439, forward strand.
CGCTCGTGCGTTTGTATGCAAACAAACAATGCGGGTGTAGTTCAATGGTAGAACACTAGCCTTCCAAGCTGGTTGCGTGGGTCCGATTCCCATCACCCGCTCCAAATGCTTTTTAGGCTGATGCGCGCAATCAAATGCTGTTATGCGCTTGTAGCTCAGTAGGATAGAGCAACGGCCTTCTAAGCCGTGTGTCGGGGGTTCGAATCTCTCCAGGCGCACCAAAGTA
>CANRAI010000017.1 GCA_947628555.1 uncultured Clostridia bacterium
TGTAAACGCAATAATTAAGCCAATTTTGGTAGAACAAAGCCGCCGAAGAGGACCAGCTCATATTAACTTCGTCCATGTCGGGGCCGGTAAAGTAGTTTGCCGGCGGTTTGACGTTTCCGTCCGCTTTTAAGTCCCGCTCATATTCCTCTTTTAAGGTATAACGGTCGTATTCCATATGCCCAAGAACGAAAACTCTGCGGCTGTCCGAATTTTTTATAACCGAAGCCCCCGTCCTTTTGGAATAGGCTAAAATTTTCAAATCCATGACGTTCATTACGTCTTTCGCATAGATTGCGGAGTGGCGGGAGTGCGGCATGGTAAATTCGTCAGAAATCCCGCGCATAAGCGGCTCGGAAAGTCCGTCCGCTATGCGGCGGTGGCTATAAACGCCGTAGCACTTGTCTTTAAGCGGGTGCTTTTTTATGTTGTAAAAGCGGTATAAAGCCGCCTGCGCCGCCCAGCATACGAACAGGGCGCAGCCGACGTTGCTGTTTGTCCAATCGAGAATATCTTCGTATTCTTTCCAAAAGGGAGCCCTGTTAAACGCGGCGTTATCGGAAAGCGCGCCCGTCACAATCATTCCGTCGAAGAATTGCTTTTCCGCCTCCGCAAAGGACTTATACAGCCCGCCGTAAGGGCTTTCGCTGCGCTTGCCGCCGCGCGTAAGCTCTATGACCGTTATACGCACGGGCAGGGGGGAGCCCGAAAGAAGGCGCATAAACTGAATTTCCGTCCTCTCTTTTTCGGGGGTAAGATTCAAAATCGCTATCTCCAAGGGTTTTGTCCGACGGCGCAGCGCCGTATCTCCGTCTATAACGGAAACGCGCCCGCCTGTAAAAATACCGTAAGCTGAATATTCCTTATCAACGACTATCGGCATTTTTATCTCCTTAAAATTTAAATTTACTTAATACCGTACTCCTTAATCTGTCTGTCCATCGCGCGTTTTTGGTCGCGTTCGGCTATCGTCCGTTTTTTATCGTAGTTCTGTTTTCCTCTGCACAGCGCGATTTCAACTTTTACAAGGCTTCCCGAAAAATACATCGAAATCGGCACCAAAGTATATCCCTTTTCGTTGATTTTTCCAGCAAGCTTTGCAATTTCCGCCTTGTGCATAAGCAGTTTTCTGTCCCTTTTGGAATCTTTTGCGTTAAAAGCTCCCGCCTTGTCATAGACGGCTATATGTAAATTTTTTATGGTCAGTTCTCCGCCGCGCAAAAAGCAGAAACTATCCTTTAAATTGCAGTTTCCCGCCCGTAAAGACTTCACTTCCGCACCTTCGAGGACTATGCCCGCTTCGTATTTTTCGAGGATGAAATATTCGAACGCGGCGTACTTGTTGTAAGCTATCTGTTTCATAAAGCAATTATACCACAAAATAGTTGTCTGTAAATATTTTTTACAATAAAACCCGCATTATCACTTTCATTCGCCCTAAGTCGCAGGCGGCAATCAGTACTTTCAGTTTGCCGCCTATGCGGAATTTATGCTTTTTCCCTTTTAAAAGCAGTTTTCCACCTATAAATTCATAATCGTCCGCGGGTAAATCTTCCAAAGGTATAATTCCCTCTACGGTGTTTTCCAGCTCACAGTAAACAGCGTCGGGCGTTACGCCCGAAATTATCCCTTCGTATTCCTCGCCCACGTGCTCGGTCATAAATGCCAGTTTGTATAAATCGTCAACGTCGCGCTCGGCGTCGTCGGCTGTCCGTTCCTTTTCGGAAGTATCGCTTCCCGCGGCTTTGAGGAGCGGGAAGAAAGCTTTCACGCTTCCATATCCGCCGTGCAGAAATTCTTTTAAGCTTCTGTGCACGAAAAGGTCGGGATAGCGGCGTATGGGTGAAGTGAAATGGCAGTAACATTCCGAAGCCAGCCCGAAGTGCCCTTTGTTTTCGCCGCAATAGCGCGCTTTCTGCATGCTTCTCAGCATTACCTTGTTTATTACCGAAAAGAACGGCTTGTCCGCGCTTTCCGCAAGAATTTTTTTGTAGTCTTGCGGCTTAATTTCCTCTGTATTTCCCGTTGCGTTCACGCCGAGATATTTTAAAAATGTAAAAAATTCAGACGCTTTTTCGGGCGAGGGACGCTCGTGAATACGGTAGAGGCAGGGGATATTCCGCTTTGCCGTAAAATCCGCCACGGCTTCGTTCGCGGCTATCATAAATTGCTCTATTATCCGTTCGGAAATAGTCCTTTCGGCTTTGGGAATACAAATTTTTCCCTTTTCATCAAGATATATATGCGCCTCTTTTACGTCGAGAGTTACGCCGCCCGCCTCGCCGCGCCTTTTTTCGAGGATGAGGCACAGCTCTTTCATAAGTTTTACCTGTTCGGCAATGTCGGGATATTTATCCGACGCGCCTTCGCATATTGCTGTGATTTCGGGGTAGGAGGTCTTATGGCGGCTGCGAATCACGCTTTCGTAAATTTCGTAACCCAGCCTTTCGCCCTCCTTTGAAAATATCATTTCGCAGGTAAGGGCGTATCTGTCCTCGCCCTCGTTAATGGAACATATACCGTTTGAAAGCTCTTTGGGCAGCATTGGCAATACTCGGTCGGGGAAATAGACCGAAGTGCCGCGCAGGTATGCCTCGCGGTCTAATGCCGAGCCGTATTTCACATAGCGGCTTACGTCTGCAATGTGAACGCCGAGGACGTAATTTCCGTCCTTAATTTCAAGGCTTACGGCGTCGTCTATATCCCGCGTATCCTCGCCGTCTATGGTAAAAATGATTTTATCCCGCAGGTCCCGCTCATTTCCGGGCATAGGAACGTCCTTTGCGGCTTCGCGGGCGGCTTGTGCGGCTTCCTCGGGAAATTCCTCCCTCAGCCCGTGCGCGCGGATTATGGATAATTCTTCGGCAAATAGTTCGCCTTCGTCGCCGAGGATTTCCGTAACCTTTCCGAACGGCGGCAAGCCGTTTTGATATTTTGTTATTACGCAAACCACTTTCTGACCGTTTGCCGCGCCGTTTTCAAAGCCGCGGGGGATAATAAGAAGGGGACGGCGGACGTCGTCGGGATACGCTCTCGCCTGCCGCCTGTCGCGTACGAAAGTGCCGACGATGGGGGAAGGGTTGCGCCCTGTGATTTTAAGAACCTCTGCCTCGTCGTCCGTTCCGCGTACGTGCGCAAATAGCACCCTGTCGCCGTCGAAAGCGCCGTTCACCGCCTTTTTCGGCACGAAGAAGTCTTTACCGCCTCCGTCGGGAGTGATAAAAGCGTAACCTCGCGCCGTTGCGTGCAGAACGCCCTCGGCGGTATGTCCTATAACTTTTGTTTTACGCGCGGGATTTTTGTTTCCCGTTTTTTTACGGGCGGGCGCGCCCTTTGCGCCCCTTGATTTCCTTTCGTTCATAAATTCCGTAAATAATTTTTGCTGTTTCCGCAAAATTAAAGGCGGCTTTTAAAGCCGCCTTTGTAAAAATTCAAGTCAAATCAACCGAAAATGAGGGGTGCGATAATCTGAACCACATATACCGCCAAAGCAAGCACGCCCATTACCGCAAGACAAATCCACGTCCATTTTTTCAGCTTGGCTTCCATGCTGTTGCCTTTATGCTTGCCGAAGAACGTTTCGCTTGAAGAAGTAATACCTTGAATACCTTCCGAATTGCTCTTCTGCGCGAGAACAATAAAAACAGTCAAAAGCGCGGTAATGAAAATGAGTATCACGCAGATAGAACATACGGAAATGTATAAATAAAATAATGAGTTATCCATAAATTTCACCTTATTACGTTTGTAGCTTTAAAATTATAACACAGGCAAAATCATTTTACAATCAAAAACGGCTTGAATTACAAAAAATTTATTCCGATTTTTTATTTTTCGGCTTTTTTTCACCGAATTTATTGATTACGAATATCCCCGTGCATACCAAAAGCAGGGCGAGCAGGGTATAAAGACTTAAAAGCTGTTCTCTTTCGCCGAGAATCAAAGCGGAGAAAACCGCGCCGAAAATGGGGTTTGCGCTTTTGAAAACGGCGACTTTGGATACGGGGTTATATCTTAAAAGGAAGCTTTGCAGTGTGAAAGCGCACGCCGAAAGAAAGGCAAGATATAAAAGCATGAACGCCGCGCCAACGTCGATATGGGTTATTCTGCCGCCTGCGGCAAGCCCCGTCACGGTAAGTAAAATTCCTCCCGAAAAGAACTGCCAGCCGCAAATGGCGGTCGTGTCCTCGCTTTTCGAGAAAATTTTTACAAATCCCGCGGCAAACGCCGCCGACAGCCCCGAAAAGATTATAAATCCCTCGCCTTGCAGTGAAAAATCAAAACTGAACCCGCCGCCGAGGTTTATTAAGACGACCCCGCCGAAGCCGAGTACGCAGCCCGCAAATTTGATAAGATTGAATTTTTCCGTGCGGAAAACAAAGCAGGCGGCGATAATAGTGAAAAATACTCCCAGCCCGTTCAAAACGGAAGCTTTTACGCCGGACGTGCTTGCAAGACCTATGTAGTAAAAGGTATATTGAAAGACGGTCTGGAATATTGCAATTATGCAAACCCGCCACCAATTTTTCGCTTTCGGCAGCAGAAATTTTTTTCTCGTCGCGCTTCCGAAAATTATTACAAACGCTCCCGCAAGCGTAAACCTTATCCCCGCAAAAAGTATTACGGAGGGCACGAAAGCTGTGTCGATATGAAAAAGCTTATAGCCCGTTTTTACGCATGGAAAGGCGCTTCCCCAAAGCACGCAGCAAAAAAGCGCGCAGGCGCAGACTACCCAGGTTTTCGAAAATGTTTTCTCGGGTTCTTTGAATATCACACTCACATTATATTTATTTGGGCAAAAATTAGCAAACAAAACTTAAAAAAATGCAAAATTCACGAAAAAACAATTTTACATATGCCGCCAAATATAGTACAATTATATTTGAAAAACTATATAATTTGTTTATATACGGTTGTAATTCAACCGGTTATCGCGCGGGTCGGAATCCGCGGGCGTTTTATGAACAAAAAGGAGTTTTATGGGTTTAATAAAATACATTCTCGGGTCGGACAGCCGCGGCGCGCTGAAAAAGCTTGATAAAATGGCTAAAAAAGTGGAGGAGCTTGAACCGAAGTATCAGGCTATGTCTGACGCGGAGCTTAAAGGCCAGACGAAAATTTTCAAGGACAGGCTCGCCGCGGGAGAAACGACGGACGATATCCTGTACGACGCGTTCGCAGCCTTGCGCGAGGCAAGCTGGCGCGTCCTTAAAATGAAACACTTCCACGTGCAGATAATGGGCGGTATCTGTCTGCACCAAGGGCGTATCGCCGAAATGAAAACGGGCGAAGGCAAAACGCTTGTATCTACGTTGCCCGCATATCTCAACGCGCTTACGGGCAAGGGCGTGCATATCGTCACTGTCAACGACTATCTTGCCAAGCGCGACGCCGAGTGGATGGGCAAGGTTCATAAATTCATGGGGCTTACCGTGGGCGTGGTCGTGCCCGGTATGGACGACGCCGACAAGAAAAAGGCGTACGAATGCGATATAATCTACGCCACCAATAACGAGCTGGGCTTCGATTACCTGCGCGATAATCTCAAAAAATCGATATCCTCTATGGTTCAGCGGGAGCTTAACTTCTGCATAATCGACGAGGTGGACTCTATATTGATAGACGAAGCCAGAACGCCTCTCATAATTTCCGGGCGCGGCGACAAGAGCTCCGAACTCTACGACAGGGTTGACAGATTCGTCCGCACGCTCGAAGGCGGGTTCGACGACGACAAGGAGGACGCGCTTAAAAGGGCGCCCGCAAGAATCGTCAAGCAGTATCAGGCGGACGAACGTCTCCGCAGCGCGGTAAAGCACCTTAATTGCTGGGATTACGAAATCGACCGCGCAGAACGCAAGATAGCCATTTTTGAAACGGAAAACGACGGTTTGAGCGAGATGGAACTCGAACGCGCCGCAGACGAGAAGATAGGCTTGCTTGTCGGCGAAATTGAAAGCTGGGACTATGTTTTCACCGCAAAGGGCGGCAGAATAACCATAACCGACAAAGATACTAAGAAGAAAGACGAAAAGGTCAGGGAGATGACCGATGAGGAAAAGGCAGCCACCGAAACCCTGCAAAATATTCTGAAAGCGAGCCGCGATTGGGACTATATCGTTGACAGAAAGGACAAATCGGTCACGCTCACCGAAAAAGGTTCCAAAAAGGCGGAAAGATTTTTCGGAATCAACAACATAGGCGATATCGAAAACGCCGACCTTCACCACCATATCCAGCAGGCGCTGAAAGCGCACGAACTGTTCCATAACGGCGAGGAATATATCATCTCCGAGGACGGCGAAGTTCAAATCGTCGATGAATTTACGGGACGTATTCTCCACGGCAGGCGTTATTCCGACGGGCTTCACCAGGCGATAGAAGCGAAAGAGCACGTAAAGGTCAAGGAAGAAAACAAGACCCACGCCACCGTAACTTTCCAGAACTATTTCAGGCTTTACGCCAAGCTTTCAGGCATGACTGGTACGGCGCTGACCGAGGAGGACGAATTCAGGACCATTTACTCTCTCGACGTCGTTCCCATTCCCACAAACCGCCCCGTAAAGCGCGTGGATTACGCCGATATGATTTACTCCACGGTGGAGGGAAAGAAAAAAGCTATCGTAAACGAAGTCGTGCAGCGGCACGAAAAAGGTCAGCCTATACTTATAGGTACGGTTACGGTTGATAAGTCGGAGGAAATTTCAAGGCTTCTCCGCCGCAACGGCATAAAGCACAATATTCTTAACGCAAAGAACCACGAACGCGAGGCGGAAATCGTCGCGCAGGCGGGCAGGCTCAATTCCGTTACAATCGCAACCAACATGGCGGGGCGCGGAACCGATATTTTGCTCGGCGGCAACCCCGAGTATCTTGCTAAAAAGCGTATGCGCGAAGAGGGCTTCGACCACGATATGGTGGAGGTAGCCATTTCCTATGCCGACCGCGAATTTACCGAGGAAGAGCAGAAAGCGCGCGACAGGTACGCCGAACTTTACGAAATGTACAAAAAGGAAACGGACGAGGAAAAGCAGCAGGTAATAGCTGCGGGCGGTCTTTGCATAATAGGCACGGAACGCCACGAATCACGCCGTATAGACAACCAGCTCCGCGGACGAAGCGGCCGTCAGGGCGACCCCGGCGACTCGGTATTCTTCATTTCGCTCGAAGACGACCTTGCAATACGTTTTGGCGGCGAGAGACTGAAAAAGCTGTATTCGGTATTCAAAATCGACGACGACCAATGCCTGCAATCCAAAATGCTTACCCATTCCATAGAAAACGCCCAGCGCGCAATCGAGGGCAGGAACTTCGCCATCCGCAAAAGCACCCTACAATACGACGAGGTGATGAACGAACAGCGTAAAACTATCTACGGCGAGCGCATGAAGGTCCTCAAAGGCGAGGACGTGCACGAACAGATGCTTAAATACATTCCCGACTATGTCGCAAAGATTGTCGGCGAAACGGTAAATACGGACGATATGCCGGAAAAATGGGATGAACTTGCCTTGAACGAAGCGTTGAGGCAGAAAGTCTATCCCGACGAGTGCACATTCGAAATAACCCGCGAAATGCTTGAAAAATGGGATTACGAGCGTGCTATATCCAAAATAAGCAAGGAAGTCGAAAAGGCTTACGAGGCTAAGATTGAGAATATCAACAAGATTTTAACGGAAGTAAAGGAAAACGGCTTAGCGGCGTCGGGCAGGCTTCCCGACAGTTTCGCGCAGGTAGAGCGCGACGTGCTTTTGAGTATGGTTGACAATAACTGGATTGACCATATCGACGCAATGGACCAGCTCCGCAAGGGTATAGGTCTCCGCGGCTACGCACAGCAGGACCCCATAATCGCATATAAGGCGGAGGGCCACGAGATGTTCGAGGAGATGATTGAAAGAGTCCAGAACGCCACCATTTCAATGCTGTTGAAGAGGATAAGGCTGGAACGCAAACCCGCGCCCCCCGTCCGCAAGGTTATGGTAGAACCTGCCCGTCCCGCGCAGGCCGCGCAAGGAATAACCCCCATGAACAACGGGGTTGAAGAACACGCGCGGGAGGTCGCGGAGAAGAACGCAAAACGTGAAGAAGGACAGTCCGCGCCCGAAGCGAACGAGGGCGGGTTACGGAACGTTTTAATAGGCGGCACGCCCGAAAAGTCGGCGTCTAACCTTGTTCCCAACATAGACTCTAAACAGCTTCCGAAAGTGAACAAGGCGGTTAAGGTCGGCAGAAACGACCCCTGTCCTTGCGGCAGCGGCAAGAAATATAAGGATTGCTGCTATTGGAAAGACCATAAATAATAAAGACGGAAATATATGTTCAAAGCAGACGATTACAGATTAAAGCTAAAAGCCCTCGCCGATAATCTGGCTGAGGCAAAATACGCGCTGGACATAGACAATCTCGGCGCCCGCCTCGGCGACCTCAAAAAAGAGCAGGAAAACCCCGAAGTATGGCAGGATTTGGAAAAATCCGCCAAAATCGGCAGGGAAATTTCCGCTGTCGAGGGCAAAATTTCAAGCTACAAAAAAGGCGAAGCCGCTCTCGCGGACGCCAACGCCTACGTTGATTTGATTGAGGAAGCGGACGACGAAAGTCTTATCCCCGAACTCGAACAGATGATATCCGCCGCCGAAACGGACATAGAGGAAATGCGCATACGCGCGCTTCTCCGCGGGAAGTACGACGGCAACAACGCCATTTTAAACCTTCATTCGGGCGCAGGCGGCACGGAAGCCTGCGACTGGACCCAGATGTTATACAGAATGTATTGCCGCTATTGCGAAAATCAGGGATTTAAGGTTACGGAGCTGGATTCGGAGGACGGCGACGAGGCGGGGCTTAAAAGCGTAAGTTTTAAAGTTGACGGCGAAAACGCCTACGGCTTTTTAAAGGCGGAAAAGGGAGTGCACAGGCTTGTGCGCATTTCGCCTTTCGACTCAAACAAACGCCGCCATACGTCTTTCGCTTCGCTTGAAGTAATGCCCGAGATAGACGACGAAAACGAAGTCGAAATACGCGACGAGGATATAAGAATAGACGTCTATCGTTCTTCCGGCGCGGGCGGGCAGAAAGTAAATAAGACGGAAACGGCGATACGTATCACGCATTTCCCTACGGGAATAGTGGTAACATGCCAGAACGAGCGCAGCCAGCTACAAAATAAGGCGATGGCTTTCGAATATCTTCGTGCCAAACTTGTGGAACGCCAGATTGCCGAGCGCGAGGCGGCGGACGCGGAAATCAAGGGCGAAATAAAAAAGATAGAATGGGGCAGCCAGATACGCAGCTATGTATTCTGCCCTTATACCCTTGTTAAAGACCACCGCACGGGCTATGAAAATACCAATATCCAGGCGGTTATGGACGGGGATTTGCAAGGGTTTATAATAGACTATCTCAAAAAAACAGTTTAGCTTCCGCAAACCGTGTATAAACTTCGTTCTGCTTCGTAAAGCTTCGCTCCGCCTTGTTCGTGTACTTCTTTGTACACTCGCTGCGGACGTCGCTCGCTTTCCTTGCATAACTCGTTTCTCCGCGGTTTATAACTTCGTTTGGGGGATTTTCACTTCGTTCTCGCATTTGGCGAGAGCGTCGGGCAAAGCCCTCGCAATGACAAGGGGGACTGATTGGATTGTCAAAGCACGATTAATGCGGGCGGTTTTTTCGCAATGTATAACATAAATTCCTTTAAAATCAAATCTTCACCGATAATACTCGGCATAGAATCCAGCTGCGACGAAACCGCCGCGGCTGTAATTTCGGGTAGAAAACTTTTGTCGTCCGAAATCATTTCGTCTGCGACCGAACAGGCAAAATACGGCGGCGTCGTGCCTGAAATCGCATCCCGCGCGCATACGGAAGCGGTGGGCGAAGTCGTGCGCAGGGCTTTAAAAAATGCAGACGTATCCGCTGAAAAGCTGGACGGAGTGGCGGTAACGTTCGGCGCAGGGCTTTTGGGAGCTCTGCTTGTCGGGTTGTCCTTTGCAAAGGGGCTGGCGTATTCTTTGAACATTCCGCTGATAGCCGTAAACCATATCCGCGGACATCTTGCCGCGGCGTATCTGGTTGCGGAGGATTTAAAACCTCCCTTTATTACCTTGCTTGCAAGCGGCGGGCATACGGCGGTGCTTCATACAAAAAGCTATACCGAATTTGAAGTTCTCGGCGCTACCTGCGACGACGCCGCAGGCGAGGCGTTCGATAAGGTCGCCCGCGTTTTGGGGCTTGAATATCCGGGCGGCGTCAATGTGGAACGGCTTGCGCGCGAGGGCGAAAACAGCGTCAAATTACCGTCCGCGCTTGTAAAAAACGCAACACGTATGCAGTTTTCTTACAGCGGACTTAAAACGGCGGTGATAAACGCCGTGCATAACGCGGAGCAGCGTGGCGAAGAACTCAAACGCGCGGATATAGCAAATTCATTTCAGCGCGCGGCGATTGACCCTCTCGTGAAAAAGACAGTGGAAAGTGCCTTAAAGCGCGGAATTGACACGGTTACGGCAGGCGGCGGGGTAGTTGCCAACGGATATTTGCGCGATACTCTTACGAAAGCCTGCCAAAAAGCCGGTTTGAGGTGCGTTTTGCCCGAAAAGCGGTTTTGCACCGATAACGCGGCGATGATAGCGGCGGAAGGTCTTACCCAGTATCTTGCGGGAAATTTTGCGGATTTAAGCATTAACGCCCGCGCCCAGATTCCTTTGAAGTAAACCTTCCATCAAAAGGTAAAAATTTCCTTAATATTTTGCAAAATTCATTGACTTTCTCAGCCGCGTATGCTATACTTTAAAAGCTCGCGGGAAAGCGGGCAAATAAGTGCGCAGGCGAAGGAGGGTAGGTAAAAATGTCAACCATAAGAGTGGGCGAAAACGAGTCGGTTGAAAGCGCTTTAAGGCGTTTCAAAAGGAAGTGCTCGCGCGACGGCATAATAGGCGATCTTCGTAAAAAAGAATTTTACGAGTCTCCCTCCGTCAAAAAGCGTAAAAAGGCGGAAGCCGCAAGAAAGAGAAACAGAGGTTAAACTCAAAGGGTTCGTTGCACAAAAGAAGTGCGACGGACCCTTTTCATTATAAAAAAAGTCGATTTTTGGCGAAATACAAGAGGGGTTTGGTATGGACGATATAAAAGTAATGGCGCGCGCCGCAAAACAGCGTTTGAAAAGCAATTTCTGGAAGGACTGCAAGGAAAATTTCGACCTCAACGCTTCCGAGGCAAAGGAGAGGGGGGTTAGCGAAATCAAGGTTAAATCTTCTTTGAAAGGGAGGGTAAAAAGCACAATCCGCGGCGAAAAGGACGACGAATTCTATCTGCGCGTGAAGGGGCTTCTGGATACAGAGGGCGAGGTGTATGACGCCATAGGGCGGCTTACCGATAAGGAATATTACGAAAAATTATCGTACGAGGAAAAAATGCGTTACAACCTCGATTTGGCGAACCGCTACAACGCCGCGCTCGAAAAATACCGCGAGGAAAAGTCGATAGGCGTGAAATTGTAAGCGGCTTAAATATTTGCGTTACGCGATTCCGGCAAAGATAAGTTGCGGCGGGCGAAAATTTCGCCCGCCGCAAATTGCGTATTGCGATTGTATATCGTTGAGTTTTTCCGCTGCGTGTGATATAATCGAAGTATGGACGAATTGCTTTCACAGCTAAACGAAGAACAGATAAAACCCGTCACGGATACGGAAGGCGCGGTGCTTGTGCTCGCCGGCGCGGGCAGCGGAAAAACCCGCGTTTTGACTACGCGCATTGCCTATATTCTGCGCGAGGGAAAGGCGTCTTTGAACCAAATTCTCGCCATAACGTTCACAAATAAGGCGGCGAACGAAATGAAAGAGCGCCTTAACCGCATTTTGGGCGAGGGCGACAGCCGCTGGATTTGCACCATTCACAGCATGTGCGTTAAAATTTTGCGCGAATTTGCCGAAAATGCGGGTCTTAAAAGCAACTTTTCAATATACTCCGACGTGGAGCGCAACAACGTAATAAAAAGAATTTTCAAGGACCTCGGTTTTACCGACGAATCGCTTCTGAAATCCGCAAAATACCATATAGGCAACGCCAAAATGCTCGGGCTCGACCCCGACCAATACGGGCGCAAATTTCAGCATGAGCGCGGAATGGACGACATTGCAGTAATTTACGACAAGTACGACCGTCATTTAAGGCAGAACAACGCGCTGGACTTCGACGATTTGCTTTTGGAAACCCTCCGGCTTTTAAGGCGGGACGGGGAGGTGCGCGAATATCTTTCGGATAAATTCCGTTACGTGCTTGTAGATGAATTTCAGGACACGAACGCCGTACAATTCAACATAATAAAGTTGCTTTCCTCAAAGCACGGCAATATCTTCGTAGTGGGCGACGACGACCAATCTATTTACGGCTGGCGGGGCGCAGAAATTGAAAACATACTGCGTTTCGACAAGGATTACCCAAACGCCAAAATATACAAATTGGAACGCAACTACCGCTCCACCAAAAATATTCTTAACCTTGCCAATAGCATAATACGCCACAATGTCGGGCGGCGCGGCAAGGAACTTTGGACGAAGGACGAGGAGGGCGAAAAGCCCGAATATTATCAGGCGGACGAGGAGTCGGGGGAAGCGCTTTTCACCGCGAGAAAAATAGCGGACGGAATCCGCGCGGGCGGCAAATATTCAGACTACGCCGTGCTAATGCGAATAAACGCGCTTACGCGTTCGTACGAGTCGGAATTTACCAAATACGGCATACCGTATAAAGTTTTCGGAGGCTTCCGCTTTTACGAGCGCAAGGAAATAAAGGACGTACTCGCTTATTTAAGGCTGATTTCCAACCCTTTCGACAGCGAGGCGGCGGAACGCATAATAAACGTTCCCAAACGCGGCATAGGCGGCAGGACGATAGAAATTATGTACGAGTATGCGGAAACCAACGGTCTTTCGTTGTATGACGCGGCGGTCGATTGCGATTCCCTGCCCCTTCCGAATTCAATGCGGGACAAGCTGAAAGACTTTGCCTCGTTTGTCAAGGAATTTATAATTTCTTCCGTGCAGACGAATGTCGCGCAGCTTGTGCGCGATGTAATAAATCTCACGGACCTTCGCTCGGCTTACGACGACGGCACTGACGAGGGGGACGGCAAGCTTGCCAACCTCGACGAGTTTATTGCGTCCGTTGACGACTTTGCGCGGCTTAATCCCGAAGCTTCGCTCGACGATTATCTGAACCAGGTTACCCTGTATTCCGACGTCGATGAAATGGACGACGGAAATTACGTCACGCTTGCCACAATCCACGCCGTTAAAGGGCTTGAATTTCCCGTAGTGTTCATTTGCGGGTTAGAGGACGGTATTATGCCTTCCTCGCGCGCGGAGAGCGACGGACGCGATTTGGAAGAGGAAAGGCGGCTTATGTACGTTGCCATAACGCGCGCCGAAAAGCGGCTTTATCTTACGCGTTCAAAATCCCGTTACCTATACGGTCACCGCAGCGTTACTCAGCCGTCGCGTTTTATTTCGGAGATTGCAAAGGAGCTGGGATTGCCCGAAAAAACAAATATATACCGCGGTTTGGGAAGATATCAGACGGAATACCGCAGCTTCGGCGAGACGGACTATCCCGCACAGCGCACGGGCAGGGCGGTTTATTCTTCCGCGGACGCTTATAGGAGCGACGTGCCTTCCGCCGCGGGTTCGGGCGGTTCTTTCAAGGCGTTTTGGAACGCGCAAAAGCAGGCTTCCGCCGAAAAATCGGGCAAATATACCGTCGGAATGAAAGTCATGCACCCCAAATTCGGAGTAGGAATGGTTATAGCCGTAAAGAATAACGGCAATACAGTGAACGTGGCTTTCGAAGGTCAGGGTATAAAGGAGCTTTCGGCTTCGCTCGCCCCCCTTGCGGTCATAGGCTGAAAGGTGAATTATGGACAGAATACGCGAACTTATAGATATTCTGAATAAATGGGCGTACGAATACTACGTTTTGGACAATCCGTCCGTTTCCGACAGGGAATACGACAGGTTATACGACGAGTTGCGCAGTCTCGAAGAAAAAGAGGGGCGCGTTGAATTTGACAGCCCCACAAAGAGAGTGGGCGGCGAGCCGATTAAGGGCTTTGAGCGGCATAAACATATTTCCAGACTTTACAGCCTGGATAAAGCCGTGACGTACGAGCAGCTTTCCGCTTTTATGACGCGCATAGAAAAGGCCGTTCCCGACCCCGAATATACCGTAGAATACAAATTTGACGGGCTTACCGTCTGCCTTACTTATGAAAACGGGCGTTTCGTCCGTGCGACGACGCGCGGCAACGGAGTAGAGGGCGAGGACGTAACCGCGCAATGCCTTACTATCAAATCGTTTCCGCTTGCCATTCCTTATTCGGGCACGCTGGAAGCGCAGGGGGAGGCGGTTATCCGCCTTTCCGTGCTTGAAAACTACAATAAAACCGCAAAGGAACAGCTTAAAAACGCACGTAACGCCGCCGCGGGCGCGATTCGCAACCTCGACCCGAAGGTCACGGCGGAGCGTTCGCCCGAAATTCTTTTTTATAACGTAAACTACGCCTCCGACCGCGAATTTCCGACGCAGGTATCGCAATTTGAATTTTTAAGGGAACAGGGCTTCAAAGTCTTTCCTTTTGTAAGAATATGCAGGACGTTCGGCGAGGTAATTGCCGCCGTCGAAGAGATTGAGGTTGAAAGAAAGAATTTGGACGTGCTTACGGACGGCGCGGTTATTAAGCTGAACAACGCTTCCGTGCGCGAAAGTATAGGATATACCGATAAATTTCCGCGCTGGGCGATAGCCTATAAATTCGAAGCGGAAGAGACGGAAACGACGGTAAAGGAAATACGCTGGCAGGTGGGCAGGACGGGCAAACTTACCCCGCTTGCCATCGTAGAGCCGGTGGAGCTTGCGGGCGCTACCGTACGCCGCGCTACGTTGAATAACTTCGGGGATTTGACGCGCAAAGACGTAAAGGTGGGGAGTAAGGTAATGATACGCCGTTCCAATGAGGTCATCCCCGAAATTCTGGGCGCAACCGAACACGCCGAGGGCAGCGCCGTGGTGGAAAAACCCAAATTCTGCCCATTCTGCGGCACTTCCGTAGCGGAAATGGGCGCAAATTTGTTCTGCCCGAATAAGTACTGCCGCCCGCGAGTAGTGGGCAAGGCGGCGCACTTTGCTTCAAAGGACGCCATGGATATAGACGGGCTTTCCGAAATGACGGCCGGGCAGATGTACGATATTTTAGGGCTACGCGAATGTTCGCAACTCTATTCATATACCGCCGAGGACCTTTCAAAGCTGGACGGATTCAAAGATAAGCGCATAACCAATACGCTTGCCGCAATCGAAAAAAGCAAGGACGTTCCCCTCGAAAGATTTCTTCTGGCGCTGGGTATCGACGGAGTGGGCAAAGTCGCCGCGCGCGACCTCGCCAGAGAATACAAGAGCATAGAAGGTCTGAGATCTGCCACGCGCGAACAGCTTATTTCCATGGACAACGTGGGCGAAATCACGGCGGACGCCATAATAAGCTGGCTGAATGACGAAAACAACCTTTCGGAAATCGAACACTTGCTTGCGGCGGGCGTGATTCCGCAATCCCCGCGGGAAAACGCTCAATCGGGGGTATTTTCGGGGCAATATGTCGTTCTTACGGGTACTTTAAGCGAATTTAAGCGCAGCGAGGCGCAGAAGCTTATAGAGGAGCGCGGCGGAGAGTGCCAAAGCTCGGTAACGTCTAAAACCACCCTCGTGGTTGCGGGCGAGGCGGCGGGTTCCAAGCTTAAAAAAGCGCAGAAACTCGGGATACGCGTGATTGACGAGGCCGCCTTTAAAGAAATGCTGGCTGACGTTTGACGAATTTCCGACAAGCTCAAAAGTTTTCATTTTCCGAAAAATTCCATAAAATTTCACAAAAATAAGAGAGCCGAACTCAATCGGCTCTCCGTTTTTGTTTGAGGCGCAAACGCCGCATTGGTATGACACCTTTTTATACCTAAAAGAGGGGGCGGCCGAAAATAATTTTTGAGTTAGTGATTGAAAATCATTGACTTCCATTCAACGAATGTGGTAAAATAATATTACCAAATAGTATGGAGGAAATTTACGATGATTGAACAGGTTCTAACACGTCACAGCGCGGCTTTCCGTGTTAAAATCACGGTAAAAACGCTTATTTCGCTTGGTGTAATCGCGCTTGCGGTAATTCTTCCGCAGCTCGTGCATCTCGCTCTCGGCGCGCCCGGCGGCGTACAATGGCTGCCTATGTATCTGCCGATACTTCTCGGCGGCTGTTTGCTCGGCTGGAAATGGGGTCTGGGCGTGGGTATTCTCTCCCCCGTTGTCAGCTTTGCAATAACTTCGCTTATCGGCAACCCTATGCCTGCCGCAATTCGTCTGCCTTATATGATTGTCGAACTTGCAGTATTTGCCGCAGTTTCCGGGCTTTTTTCGCGCAGTATCGCCAAAAACGGTTGGATGGCATTTCCCGCAGTACTCCTTGCGCAGGTCGCAGGCAGGCTCGTGTTCCTCGCCATAGCCGCCATTTTCCAGAGTATTTCTCCTCTCTCGGC
>CANRAI010000018.1 GCA_947628555.1 uncultured Clostridia bacterium
CGCTGCGCTTTTTTGAAAAGCGTTTCAGAAGGTGGATAAATTGCCCGTCGTCCTCTTCGTAAAGTCGCTCGAAAAGGTTGTCGAGGGCGCGCTCTTTCAAGTCAGTCGCAACGGAATCGTCGTCCGCTATTATGTCGAAGCCGCCGTCTATATCGAGGGTGTAAAAATACGTCCTCAAAAGGCGCGAGCAGAAGGAATGTATGGTTGAAATGTTCGCGGCGGGAATTTTCGCAATCTGCGCTTTAAGGCGGGCTTTGACCGCGCCCGACGCGCCCTCTACGCGGGCAATCAACGCCCTACGCAGCTTATCTTTCATCTGCGCCGCGGCTTTTTTGGTGAATGTTACGGCAAGCACTCCGTCGAGGTCGGCGCCCGCTTCTATGGCGCGGGCGAGCTTTTCTATCATTACGAAAGTCTTGCCGCTTCCCGCGGAGGCGGAAACGATTACCTTGCCGCGGCTTTCCACGGCGGCTTTCTGCTGAGACGTCATTTCAGGCATTTTTGTTTCCCTCCGCGTTTTTAACTATTTCGGCTATGCCGGCGCACTTTACGGGCGGCGGAGTGCGTTCGGCGCCGTCCCTGCCCGCGTAAAAACCGCAGCTTCCGCCCATTTTGCAGTACGAGCACACCGATTCCGCCGGGGAAGGCTGTATGTTTCCAGAAAGCATTTCCTCCGCGCCGCGTTCCGCTATAAGGCGGGAATAAGCCAAAAAGTTTGCAAATTCTTCCCTGCCCATTACCTTGTCTGGCATTCTGCCGTTTAAATATGCGTCTATGTATTCCGACTTCTCTTTTTCCCGCAAATTTATGTCGGAAGCGCGTACCACGTCCTCGCTGCCGTCCATAAAGCCTTGCAGACGGAACACTCCGTCAGGCTTTTCGCGGTATTCCACCGCCGCGGGGAAATAATATGCGCCGACTGCCCTTTTGCCCTCGGAAGCCGAAAGCAGATACAACGGCAACTGCAATTTTTCACCCGTATAATATTTTTCGGGAGAACAGTCGATTGCGCCCGTCTTATAGTCTATTATCCTTACCATTCCGTCACATTCGTCAACGCGGTCTATTCTGCCGTAAAGCTTTACGTCGGGCGACAGGGCGACCTCGCACCTGCCTTCGGCGGAAAATACGGTAAAACGGGAATTTTTAATCTGTTGGAACATTCCCGCCGAAACCTTTACCGCTTCTTCGATAAGCTCGCCCGCGGTGTACCGCCCCCGCTTTTCGTCTGAAAGCGAGGAATAGGGCGGACGGGAAAGTTTGTTTTCGGCAAGTTCGCGCGCCCTTTTTTCGAGGACGGAAAGTTCGGCTATGCCGTTTATTTCATAAGCCAAATCCTGTAATACGGAATGGATAAAATTTCCCGTATCCACCGCGCGCACGGCGCCCTCTTCCCTCTCCTGCACTTTAAGTCCCTGCCGCATAAAGCCGAGATAGGGGCAGGAAAAATAACTTTCGAGCGCGGTGGGCGAAAGACTGTTGTAGGCGAGATAAAGCTGTTTCCCGCAGGATATTACGCGGCGGGGGCGCGCCGAAAGGGCGGCGTTCGCCTCGCTTTCGTAGCCGCGGCGCTTTAAAACTTCATAAACCGCGGACGCTTGCGCGGGGCTGTTTTTTAACTTCAAAAGCTGTTTTATAGCGGGAAGTTTTTCGCTTGCGTAAAAGGGCAGGGCGCGCCCCGTCCTTTCTATGCGTTTCAAGTCCGAAGCTATAAGGGGCGTTCCCGAGGGCGAAAGGAAAGCCGCGCGCGCATATGCGATTATTTCGCTCGGTCCGCTCTCTTCGCCGTCGAGTTTTAAGGGATAGGACAGATAAAGCTGTTCCCTGAAAGCGCAGACGTTAAGCGCAACCGTTTCGCGTTTTCTCGCGTTGACCTGTCTGATTTTCGGGGATATGTCAAGGCTTACGCTTTCTAAAATATTCAGCTCCCTGTCCGTTAAAAGGGAGGAGTCCGCGCCCGCCTCGGGCACGTCGCCCGTAAGCCTTGCGGCGAAAACGACGTTGCTGCCCGTGTTTGCCGTAGCTGCGATATCCCCCACGAAAACCGCGTCCGCCTTGGGCGGGATAAGCGATATTTCCGCGGCGGTAAAGCCGCTTTTAAGTACCTTTATAACGTCCTTTAAAGTTAGCCCCGCCGAAAGCCCCTCGGCTTCGTTAAGAACGCTTAAAACGCCCTCGTACGTGCGTTTGCCGAAAGCCGCCGCCGCGGGATAGCTGTCCTTGAAACTTTCAGAAAGCTTATCCAGCTTTTCGGGCGCGCCGTAATCGGCAAGCAAAGCCTTTAAGCCCTCGAATACGTTTTCCGCCGACGAAAGAATTTTCAAGCCCCGCAAAAAAACCGACCTGACCCTTTCCACCGCTTCGATATCAAAGCCGAAACTGTCAAGTATCTCCTTTTTTGGGGGGCGTCTTACGCCACCCCGCCAATTTGCAAGGCGCAGGGCGTAGTTGCGGAAAATATCCTTGTCTGCGCGCTCCGCAGGAAAAAACGGCGAGGCTACCGCGCCATCGACGTCCTGCGGGCGGCAGCCCGAAAGAACGCAGCTTAAAAAGGAGAAAATAAACGCGCACAGCGGGTGCTCTGAGAGGGAAACGCGCCTGTCAACGTAATACGGTATGCGGAATTTGGAGAACACGCGGGCGAGCTCCGCCTCGCATTTTTCCAGATTGGGCAGCATGACGGATATTTTGGAATACCTTTCGCCCCCGTCTATGACGTGCCGTTTTATGCTTGCGGCGATAAATTCAAGCTCCTCTTCGCCGTCAACCGCCTCGAAAACGTGAACCCTGTCCGTCTTTTCCGCAGGGCCGAAAAAGCTTTCGGGGTCGAACAGCCTGCGCCTTAAAAGGTCCGCCTCCCGCAGAAGGTTTCCTTCCCGCAGGGTATGCGCCGCTCCGCCGAACTCCGCCGCCGCGGCTACGAACGCCGCCGAAGCTTCGTTGACGTAAATATCCTCCCTGCCGCCTATAAACAGCCCGTAAACGTCCTTTGCCGAAGAAAAAGCCGCCCGCGCGCACTCCGCGGTTGTGCAGGTGAAAGCCTGAAAGCCCAAAAAAATTACGCACGCCCCCTTTATTTTCGGACTTTTTTCTATTAAGGGCGCAAGTCGGCGGAGATAACCGTTTCTATCCTCAATTCCGCAGTCTTTCAGATACTGCATATATTCGCCGTATATAAGCGCCAAATCCTTTAATTTGCCGCCGAGGATTTCACCCTCGCATACGGCGTTTTCTATATCTTCGGCGGACACGCGCGAAGAGTACAAAAGCGCGATTGTATCGTAAACCGCCTGCGCCGCGGATGGCGCGGTAAGCTGTCTGAATACGGACAGCTTTTGCCTGTTTTCCTCGATTATTCTCCGCACCGCCATAGCGGAGCCCTGCGCGGAAAGCACGCCCTGCGGCTTGCCGCATTCGGCGGACAGAAAGCGCGCAAAGGTATATACCGAGTTAAGGAAAGTGCCTTCCACCGCCGCGCAAACCGTGCGCTCAGCGGCGAGGGACAGCCTGTCCTCGCAAAACACGACGGTGGGAAGCCCCGCCGCCTCGTTTTCCGAAGTTATTTTTTTCAGTTGTTCAAGCGCTACCGACAGCGCTGCGCAGCTTATAGCCTTTATCATAAGTCCATTATATCACAACCGTCGATTAAATTTAAGGATTTGGGGCATAAAAGTTTTTACAATTTAAAATTATTGTGATATAATGAGTTCAGTTTTTCAAAATATTCAAAAAACAGGAAATTTATGAAAAAATCTTTGGCATTTGCGGCGATTTGTCTTGCGGGGTGCATGACCGCCGCCGCGGGCTGCTCCGCAAAAACGCGTAATTTGGCTTCGCTTTCTTCCAACTGGTACACCGATTCCGACCTTAAAGGAATACAGCCCACGTTTACCGAAGGGAACGAAGGGTTTATGCCCGAAAGCCTGGTTTATACCGTAACCCAGGCGAAAGCCCCGAAAAACCGCTCCTACGCCGCCGAATATGCGGACGGAACTTATTCCACTAAATTCTACGCCAAAAAAATCTCCTCGGCGGAACTTGAAACAATCACGCGCGAGGAATGGCGGAAAGATTATCTGGACAATTCGGGCCAAGACCACAACGGTCTTGTACTCTATTGCTATGAAACGGCGCTTGAAATCCCTTCCGTCACTTATAAATTCCACAGGCTGGAAGATGTCGTAGAGGAGAAGAAATTCGAAAACGAGTATCTCCGTACGATAAGCTATTTCCTGCCCGTAAGGGATTATCTAAGCCCCGTATATACCAGGCAGGAAATAAAAAGCGCCGCGCCCAAGGCGCCCCAAGCCGTGAATTTGGAAGGGTGTTATTTAGAAACCGACCGTATTTACGAAAGTTTTTATAATCTTTCTTTTTCCGAAGTATATACGAAAATTTACGACAACCTTGCAGACGACGGCAATAAGGAAAGCGTATTTCAGGCGGACGGGCTGAACGGCAGAATGAATTCCGTTTTCGACGTAACCTATCTCGACGTGGTAGTCCGCGCGACGAAAAATATGAGCGCGTCGTTAAACCAAACGGTGACGTTATACAGACCGGGCGTAATTCCCGCCGACTTTACGTTTACGGGCTCTAACTCCCCTCTATGCGCCGACGACGAAACGGAATCGGATAAACAGCTTGGGGAATTGCAGAAGATTCTTGCCGCAAACGGTTTGTTCGAAGAGGGCGAAAACGAGGACGGCACGCCCAAAAAGCTGGAAACGGTTGCTATAAACGTAAGCTATAACGATAGCGTGCTTACGGGCGTTTCGCAGAGATATTGGTTCGCCGCAGGAAACGGCAACAAGGCGCGCATGCTTATGCTGAAATATTCCGCGCCCATAGCCTACGAACAGGGAACGCTTGAATACGTGCTTAAAAGCGTTGAAAGTCTGCCCGACGTCTGATTGAATTACCGTAATATTAGTTCGCCTTATAAGTTCGCCGCGGCGCGCAAAAATTTGCGCGCCGCGGCCTTTTCATCAATTGAAATTATCCGTTAAAGATTTCGGGCTGATTTAACTTACGACGTTCACGGGGCTGCCCAAAAGGTAGCTTTTAAGATTATCCGTAGCGATTTGCAAAAGACGGCGGCGGGCTTCCAAAGGGCACCACGCGACGTGCGGGGTTATAAGACAATTCTTTGCGCCCAGAAGCGGATTGTCCGCGCGCATGGGCTCGTACGTCACCACATCTACGCCCGCGCCCGAAAGCTTGCCGCTGTCCAGCGCCTTTCTTACCGCCGCCTCGTCGATAAGTCCGCCGCGGGCGGTGTTTATCAGCACGGCGCCGTCCTTCATAAGCGAAAGCGTGCGTTCGTTTATTATTTTATCCGTCGCAGAGTTCAGCGGGCAGTGCAGGGTAAGCACGTCGCTGACGCGCAGAAGCTCCGCAAAATCGGTCACCTTAAAAGGACAGTCCTTGGGCGGCGTGCGGGTGGAAACGACAACGTTCATGCCGAAGGCGTCCGCGATTTTCGCCACCGCCTTGCCTATGCTGCCGTAACCTAAAATGCCGAACGTCTTGCCGTAGAGTTCGTACGTGGGCCAGGGGAAATAGTTGAAAGTTCTGCTTTTCACCCAGTCGCCCGAGTCAACGGAAGAAGTATATTCCCTTATTTTATCGTACAGCGCAAGGAGAAGCGCGAACACGTGCTGCGCCACCGAATTTGTGGAATATCCGGGCACGTTGGTAACGGTTATCCCCCTCTTGCGGCAGGCGGCAAGATTCACAACGTTATAGCCCGTGGCGAAAACGCCTATATATTTTACCTTGGGGCAGGCGGCAAGCAATTCTTCGGTAATCTCTTCCTTGTTTATCATTATAGCGTCGCAGTCGGCGGCAAGGACTTTCAGTTCCTCCGTAGGCGCGTCCCTGAAATAGACCAGTTCGCCGAGCTCTTCAAGCGCGGAAAAGCTTAAATCGCCTGTCGAAATCGAAGTGTTTACGGCAATTTTCATAAAATTCACCTTCCGAAAAAAATTTTTTACGGCACTATATTAGCAGACCCGAAAGAAAAATGCAATGAAATTTCAAACGGGGATATACAAATAAGGCAGACGGTGCTAAAATGTATTATGAAATGATTACGAAATAAAAAGATAACTTTTAAGCCCCTTCCTCGCGGGCAGATTGTATAATTTTTACGGTAAAAAATTTTGCCCGCGGCGCGCAAAAGTTTGCGCGCCGCGGGCATTCCTTTACTAAAAATATTAAAATTACGGAAAATCAACAACTACGTCAGCCGTTTTTTTCCACGTACGCTTTCATTGCGCCGAATGTCGCTTCGGATAAAACGTGCTCCATCTCGCACGCGTCGGAATCGGCGTCCTCGGAGTTTACGCCCAAAAGCTTTAAAAATCTGCGTATGGTGCAATGCCTGTCGTAAATTTTTTCCGCATACTCCGCGCCCTTCGAAGTCAGATAAATATGTAACCCGTCGCACTCTACAAAGCCCTGCCCCGTCAGAATTTTTACGGCTTTCTGCACGGCGGGCTGGCTTACCCCTACGCGCCGCGCGACATCCACGCGGTGCACAAAAGCGTTTTCGCGCGATAAAAGCAGGATACATTCAAGATAATCTTCGGTTGACTGGTTGCGTTTCATACGACCATTATATTATAAACGGCGCGAAAAGTCAATAATCAATTTTCGCCGTCGCTTTCCTCCGATTCCTCACGGTAAAAGTCGAAAATTTCCTGTAAAAGATTTTCGTCCTCGATAGCTTCAAGCGTCTGCTCCTTTTCGTTAAGCCGGAAAATCAACACCTCGTCGTCGGCTATTTCATCGTTCGGCTCCGCCGTAAGAAGCAAAGTATATTTTTCGCCCTTGTATTCGGTCACGTCGAAAAGTTTGAATTTGGCTATGTTGCCCTCTTCGTCCAAAAGCTCTATCAGCTCATCTTCCGAAAATTCCTCTTCCTCGCTCATTGCGCTCTCCTTTACTTTTTTAATTTTGAAAGATACCCGTCGAGAATGTTGGCGGCCGCAAGTGCGTCAACGTAGTTTTTGCGCTTTTCGCGCCTCATCCCCTCCGAAATCAGCACTTCGTGCGCCATTTGCGTGGTAAAACGTTCGTCCTCGCTGACGACGGGGATATCCGTCGCCGCGGAAAGCGCTTGTATAAACCGCCGCGTTTTAACCGTCTGCTCCCCTTCCGTACCGTCGAAATTCACGGGTAAACCGCAGATTATGACAGTCGCGCCCTTTTCGCGGGCAAGCTCCGCAAGAGCTTTTACGTCCTCGGCAAATCCTTTCCTGAAATAGGTCTGCGACGGCAGAGCGTAGGTATTGAAAGGGTCGGAAACCGCAACGCCTATTCGTTTATCGCCTATATCGAAAGCCACGTACCTTTCCATAGCCCGATTATAACATAAATTCTCGGTATTTTCAACCTATAAAAAGGATAAATTGCCGCAGACTGCGGCAATTTATCACGCGCTTATCAGTTGTTTTCGGCGGATTTTTGCGACTTCTTGTTTTGAGAGGTCTTGTCCATCTGTTCGAGTTTAGAGTCGATATAGTTTTCCGCCTTTTCCATCAGGTCCTCCTGATTCTTTTTGACGAGATTGCGAAGCTTGCAGTTGTTCGCAACTATCAACGCGCCCGCCGCCATTCCGACGGCGACGCCAATAATAAATTTTTCCATATAACTCCTTTTATTATAGGTACGTACCCCTTTAAAAATAGTTTGCGCCGATTTTTTCGGCATATTACTGTCAATTATTGCCTTAAAATAATTGACAAAGTGTCTATTAAGTTTTATAATTTCCAACACTGAACAAGTTAAAAAATAAAAAGTGAGGTATGAAAATGAAAAAACTTGCAGTATCTTTGGTTTCCGTTCTTGCGGTTGTAGCGCTTTGCTTATCCCTCGCAGGTTGCGGTGTGAGCGGCACGTACAAATTCGAATCTTTGACCGTAGGTGTCGGCAGTCTTTCCACCACCTATGAAGTAGGCAAGGAATATAACGGGAAGAAGCTTGAAGCCGGCTCAGTCAGACTTGTGCTTAACAAAGACGGCACTTGCACCTTCAAGTCGCTCGATTCGGATACGGAAGTAAGCGGCACCTGGGAAGAAAAGGACGATGGAAAAATCGATTTCAGCGGAATCGGTATTACAAACGCAACCCGCGACGGCAACAGAATTACTTTTGATTTTGGCGTTATGAAGATAACCCTTAAAAAGTAAAAAACTCAATACGTATTAAAAAACCGCCCCTCTAAGGGCGGTTTTTATTTTGCACGCTTAAACGCCGAGTATTTTCAGCGGGAATTTCTGACCTGCAACTTCAAAAGCGCGTTCTCGTCCGTAAGCTTTTTTATAAGCGCGGTAAGTTTTTTATTTTCTTCTTTCAAAGATTCCGCAAGGCGGTCATAAAGCCCGTTGATTTCCGCTTCCAGCCGCTCGCGCGCGTCGTCCCTTTGGGAAAGCCCGCACTCTTCCATAAGTCTTTGTATCCTTTCGGGCTGTTTGGTCAATACGTTTCTGTATTTGTTCTGATAGCGGAGCATAAGCTTATCGTCGCCCTCTGCAAGGGTCAAAACGGCGCGGCGGACGGATACGCCCTGCTGCTTTTGTTTGAGAATTTCACGCAGAATTCTGTCCGTTTCCTCTTCGGTAAAGGGCATAATCTTTTCGGCGTGCAAGTCCTTGCCGTTTAAAATCTGCTTGACTCTGCTGTCGCCCGTGCTGCGCAAAAGCGCGTAATAATAATTGCGCACGCTGCCCTTGGCGCGCCCCGTCTTTTTGGCGTAGCCCGCGAAAAGCCCCGAAAGCGTCTGTCCTTTGCTTTTGCCCTCTGCAATGTACTCTACAAGACCCCTTGCCTCTTCTTCCGTATAGCCGTTGATCTTGTTCATATAAACCTCCTACAAGGCGTATATTGACATATTTTTGAAATGCTATTCATTAAATAATAAAAAAGGTGTGGAATGAGAATTTATTTTTTGACCTGCACGCCCGCAATTTTAAAACTGAACGGGCTCTACGCGGGGGGCACGGATATGTTTGAAAGGCATATAGAGGTAGATATGCAAGACAAAGTGCTTGCGGAAATCGTGCCCGGCGAAAACTTACAGCCCGTCAATTTTTTTCTGGACGAAGAGCTTTTGAAAAACCCGCCCGCCTATATGGACGTATATCTCGGCGGTGGCGAAGCGGTGATATACATACGGCGTTTCGAAAGCCGCGATACGCGGATTAACGTAATATATCAGACCCGCTTTGAAGAAAACCTCGTCACGCTGTTTTCGCAGGGCGAGGTCTATCTTTCCGTAGAGGGGCGAGACTATTCTTTAACGGCGCTCGGCGCGAAATTCAGGGAGGCGCGCGCCGAAGAAAAGCGGCTGGCGGGCTTCCCCGTGCTGGCGGTAAGCGGCGGCGACGGGCTGGTCGTAATTTCGCGCACGGGTGCGGTTATTTTTTCGAACGAGGTGGTCTGCGCGGAATTCGGGCAGACCTTAAAAGTCACGATGCAGTTTGAAACCTGCGCCGCCGCCCGCGCGGTGTGCGAATACGGCTACGACGGAGAAAAACTGACGCTTGTTTCAAGTAAGACGGAGGAAACAGAGGAGCCGGACGAAAAAATTCTACATTTCGCATTTTTCGAAAGCGTGATGACGTTCGGGGATTTCGAAAAATATCTTTCGCCCGAACTTCTTCCTAAAGCGGGCGATTTAAGGGAATATCTGGGCGGATTCACGGGCGTTGCCGTTCCCACGGAAAGTTTTTGCGCCCTGCACCCCGACGAACGCGCGGCGGGGCTGATTTACCCGCTGAAACCGAATTTGTATGAAATCAAATACTTTGCCGTAGAACTGAAAGACGGCAAGGTGGATAACGTTTTCCCCGTAGGAGAGTAAAACCGATAATTTAAGAACGCAATAAATGAAAACCGTTCAAACGGGAAAAGCGGGCGCGGATTTTTAATCCGCGCCCGCTTACTGCTTCCCTGAAAATCAAAGAAATTCCTTTAACCGCGTTTCGAAGCTTTCTTCCAAAGCTATAAGGTCGCAAAGCAGTTTTTTGATTTCGGGGTCCATCACGTGCTCGCTTTCGGAAAGCGAAGTTTTAAGGCAGGTTATACCCGTCACCGTGCCCTTAATCATCATTTCCGCTATATGGGTCGTGGAATTGTCGTTGCCCGCGTTCATCTTTATTCCCATCCACATCATAGCCTTTTTCATGGGATTGGGTTCTTTCAGGTCGAGGTCAAACTTCTTTGCCAAAGCCGAAGCCTCGCTGCAAATCCTTTCGTACTCCTCGTGCTCGCGCATGATTTCTTCCTTTATGGCTTCGTCCTCTATTTCGGGCATAATGTCCGCGATAGAGGTCAGCGCAAGCTGTGCGTTGCGGTAGATTTCCGCAAGAATTTCACTGTCCTTTTTTATGTCGTGTACAAAATTTTCCGCCTGGTTTTCATTCTGATTTATAAATTCGTCCATGTTCTCTCCTTTTATGTAAAATTTCGGTTGACATATCGCGTTTTCTGCAAAAATTCAAGCCCCGACCGCGGAAATCGCCGTCATATTCTTATTTTGCTACGCAGACTCCCATTCTATACGCGATTTTTCCGAAAATCGCTTGACAGCGCCGCCGTAATGTGTTAAATTATTATCCGAGCCGCTCGGAACGGGCTTTTTTAAGTGCGCCTGCGCGCCGCCTAAGCCTTTGGCTATAACGTATCCGGCGAGACTGGTTAGAGGAGGTATTAAACTATGTATGCTATCTTTGAGAACGGCAGCAAACAGTACAAGGCGAGCGTCGGCGACGTTATAAAGGTCGAAAAGCTTGACGCAGAGGTAGGCGCGTCTGTCGAATTTCCCATCGTCCTCATCGCGGACGAACAGGGCGTTCAGGCGGGAGCCGAAGTCGCAAACGTAAAAGTTGCAGCCGAAGTAGTTTCTCACGGCAAGGAAAAGAAGATAATCGTCTTTAAGTACAAAGCCAAGAAAAACGAAAGGAAAAAGCAGGGTCACAGACAGCCCTATACTCAAATCAAAGTAACGGCAATAGGCGCGGCTGCGGCAAAGAAGCCCGCCAAAGCCAAAAAAGCAGCTGCCGAAGTCGCAGCGGAGTAATTTTCAAGGAGGAATAAAATTATGTTTTTATTACGTTTATTCGCCCATAAGAAAGGTACCGGCTCGTCGCACAACGGCAGAGACAGTAACGCCCAGCGCCTCGGCGTAAAGCGCTCGGACGGGCAGTTTGTGCTTGCGGGAAATATCCTGGTAAGACAGCGCGGCAGCAAATTCAAACCCGGCACCAACGTAGGCATAGGCAAGGACGATACGCTTTTTGCGCTTATAGACGGCGTCGTAAAGTTTGAAAGAGTGGGCAAGGACGGCAAACAGGTTTCCATTTATCCCGCGGCGGATAAAAAGGTTGCCGAATAATCGGAATTTAGGCGGGGGCGTTTATGCTCTCGCTTTTTCTGATATTTAACGCAAAAAACGCAATAGGTATTGCAATAAGAGGGTTTTATGATTAAGGTTTCACCTTTAAACGACGTAACGCAAGCCGAATTTGAAAAACTTTTCACCGCTTACTACAATGAATTGGGCTGCGAGGACGACTGCGCGCACCTTTTAAAAGAATACGTCCTGCCCGATTTGCTTTCGGGGCTTTTGAAAATCGACGTGTTGCAGCAAGATGAAAAATTTGCGGGGTTCGTCGTATATCAGATAGACGAATTGGGCAACGATTGGAATTTCAGGGAAGGCTGGGGCGACATCCGCGAAATTTACGTCCTCCCCCCTCTCCGCCGCTCGGGCTTGGGAAAATTCCTTTTATTTACTGCGGAGATGAAACTGCGCGAGGCTGGCGCTTCCAAAAGCTACTGTCTGCCCGCAGAAGGCAGCGAGCCGTTTTTCAAAGCCTGCGGCTACGCCGAGACGGACGATTATAACGCCGACCTCGACTGTCCCGTTTATATAAAGGAAAACCTTAAAAACGGCTGCGCTCACAATAAAACTTGATATATGTATTAAAAAACGCGGTGGCGGACGATAAAAATCGTCCGCCACCCTTTGGTTTTTCACATTTCAAATTCAGGCCGTGGCAAGGCGTTTGCCGCGCCGTTGTTCCTTTTTAAGCTCTTTTTCAAGCTCCGCGCAAGCTTCGGCAAATTCTTCCTGCGTTTCCGCTATCTCTATGCCGTCAAGCACGTTTTGCAGCTTGTATTCTTCGGTCATGTACTTGATTGTCTGATATCCTATCACGGTCGTCAGCGTGCCGTTCGTAAGCCCCTGCACAGAGCTATCCACAAGCGTTGCGATTGCACTGCCCAAAATGGGTATCCCCTTCACCGCTTCACCCATTGTTCTTACTACGGTGTTGCCTATTTGCATACTGCCCAGCCCGTAGGCTATAAGCGAATTGCGGATAACCGCCACAAAGATTTTGGCAAGTTTAGCGTCCGAAGGTCTGAACCCGTATAAAAATACAAGGTCCTTAATAAGCTGCATATTCACGAACACGACAAGCGCCGAATCCACCTTTGCAGTCTGCGCAAGCGCCGAATACATTGCGGATTTTAAGGAGCTTTTGAAGATAAGGTCTTTCGCCGACTTCTTTACCGACCCCGTGTATAGAGCCGTAAGGTTTAATTTAATGCCTTCTTCGTCGTTGGCATGCAAAGCTATCGCAAGCTTTCCGACCGTCTGGGAATCGTACCAGCCCACTCCGTCCACCTTAGCGGTCAAATCGATTATCTTTTTAGCGATTTCATGGCGAAGCGCTTTGTTGTGCTTTTGCGCTTTGCGCGCGGAATAGGCGTTTACGTTGGTTATGAAATAGCCCGAACACATTACCTTTACAAGGGGCACGATAAACGCGAATATGTACACTAAAAGACACGCCGCGCCCACCGCATAGCCGACGTATTCGTTGATTTCCCAAACTTTCAATGCCACAAGAAACAGCAGCACAAACAGGAAAACCCCTATTATGGTTGCGGTTATTCTTAAAAGCCACTTGGCGCCGCGGACGTTTTCACGCTTTACGTACCGCTGCTCATAGTCGTATATCGTCATTTTTTCACGGACGTCGTCCGCGGTTTTGGAGCGGCGGGAATCGATTTCTTGCTGACCCGAAGCCTGTTCCGCAACGTTGGCGACAACCTTATCTTTTTTATCGGTTTTAGCCATGATGATTTCTCCGTAGTTTAGGTTATTAACATTATACTATATCTTTTGAAATTTGTAAAGGTGCGCGGGCAAATTTGCCCGCGCACCAAATTCAGGATATTAAAATTCCGTTAAACCCAACAAATAATCCGACGTAACGTCGAGAATTGCGGCGATTTTTGCAAGAGTTTCAAGGTTCGGCTCCCCCGTCCCGTTTTCGTATCGCGCATAAGACTGTTGGCTTATATGCAGCCGTTCGGATATCTGCTGTTGGGTTAGCCCCGCGGATTTTCTTAAATCGCGCAATCTTTCCGAAAAAACTTTCATATTTTCACTTGACATTTTACAGCGGCGTGCTGTAAAATATGTATAAATACAGCATTTTGTTGTGAACACGCTTTTTTACAAATGTCATACAGGAGGCAGACATGAAAAAAATTACAGCTATACTTTTGGTATGTGCAACGGCGCTATTCTGCGTGCCCGGGCTTGCCGCATGCGGCGATAAAAATGATAGCCCAGACGAAACGCCCGTTGCAGAATATACGGTTACGGAGAGCGAATGGGAGGAAGCGTTTTCCTTAAAATGGAAAAATTTGACCTATACCGTCGATATGCAGATGCATATGGGCGATGAAAATTCCGATTCCTCGCTCACCTTGCAGATGCTCGAAAATGGCAGTATCCATCAGATTACCGATGGCACGGGCTGGAGCGAATGGTATTTTATTGTAAACAACGACAACACGGTATCCTCATACCATCATTATACAACCACGGGAGATACGTGGAAGTGCTACCCCGACGACTACACCGACCTTGAAGCCTATAATTCGGGACGTTACGGCGACGACGTGGGATATTTAAGTTATATTATTCCTTTATGTGCCGCAGACAGCAGCTCATATACGTACGACGAAGCAAATCATTGTTATACGCGTATTATGTCGGTTGAGGAGGGCATCCTCGGTCCCATACCGCTCGATTGCCCAATCGAGATAAGCTTCGAGAATAAAAAATTGACAAAAATAATAATAAGCGGTGAAGCCGAAGGAAGAGCATTTACTATTACCCTTACCTTCTATGATTACGGCTCTACCGTAATCACACCGCCCGAGCACGCCTTTAACATCGACGAATGGGAGCACGACGAAACGGAACACTGGCACCCTTGCATTGCAGAGGGCTGCAAAGACAAAGCCGGGCAGGAATCCCACACCTATGTTAACGGAAAATGTAAATGCGGTTTAGAACAATCCGCCGCTTAAAACTTTTAAAAGCACTTGCCGCCGAACAGACCACGAGGAGATTCCCTCGGTCAATCGCCCGCTTTGCGGGTCTCATATCCCTCGGAATGAAAAATGTTTTAAATTGCTTTTGAAATTATCTGAAAATGCGCCCGCGCGTTCCGCGCGGGCGCAAAATTTTTTAAATGTTTACGACGAAAAAGGCAAGGGCGGATTCACTTCGCCCGTTAAGCCTTTTTACGACCATAGTAACCTCGCGAAAGCCGCGCTACCGCACGGCTTTCGCGAACTTTTTACGAAGTCAGAAACCGCGGAGAAGCAAGTTATGCAAGGAAAGCGAGTATTGACAAGGGGCGCGTACACTGACGTACGTAACCCGCAGGTAAGCACAGCTTGACGCCGCAGAACGACGCTTATACGCGGTTTGCGGGAGCACATTAAAGCCGCCCGCGCAGAAGCGCGGGCGGCGGAATTAAAATGTTTTAATATACAGATTAGTACTTATCCCTCTGATGATAGGTCGTGTGCAAAAGCTCGTGCGACTTGTGCGACAGAGGCTTGCCGAAATACTCCTTATACAGCATCTCTACTGCGGGAGTATCGTGCGAGCAACGCAGTTTGTTCTTTTTGTCGTAATCGTAAAGCGCCTTTGCGCGGACCGCTTTAAGGTCAACCGTGTTGCGGATTTCGTCGGGAACATAGGGCTGGCCGCCGCCGTTGATACAGCCGCCGGGGCACGCCATAATCTCTACGAAGGTGTAATTCTTTTCGCCGCTCTTTATCTGCTCGATAACCTTTCTCGCATTGCCGAGCCCGTTAGCGACGGCAACCTTAACTATCGTTCCGCCGACGTTGTATTCGGCTTCCTTAACGCCTTCGGTGCCGCGGACTTCTTTAAACTCTATGGGAGCGCCCGCGCCGCCGAGCTTGTAAGCAGCCGTTCTCAAAGCCGCTTCCATTACGCCGCCCGTTGCGCCGAATATAGCGCCCGCGCCGCTAGCTTCGCCGAAAGGCGTATCGTATTCCGCGTCGGGAAGATTTACAAAATCTATGCCCGCTTCCTTAATCATTTTGGCAAGTTCGCGGGTGGTAAGCGCGATGTCGGTATAGTGGCCGAGCTCGTCGCGCGTAACCTCGAACTTCTTCGCCGTGCAGGGAATTACGGATACTATATACAGGTTTTCGGGTCTTATATTATTCTTTTCGCAGTAATACGTTTTAAGCACAGCCGAGAACATTTCCTG
>CANRAI010000019.1 GCA_947628555.1 uncultured Clostridia bacterium
TGTCGATTATGT
This sequence comes from uncultured Clostridia bacterium, assembly GCA_947628555.1. Classification (GTDB taxonomy): domain Bacteria; phylum Bacillota; class Clostridia; order Christensenellales; family Borkfalkiaceae; genus Coproplasma. Next base: position 13 of record CANRAI010000019.1, read on the forward strand.
TAATACGGCACTCGTCCTTTTTGCTTTGACCGCTCCTTGTCCAATGGCAGGTGGTGGCGGCGGAAGTAATGGTTATACCTCTTTCCTGTTCCTGCTCCATCCAGTCCATCGTCGCGGCGCCGTCGTGCACTTCGCCGATCTTGTGCGTTCTGCCGGTGTAGTACAAAATGCGCTCAGTCGTGGTCGTTTTGCCCGCGTCTATGTGCGCCATTATGCCTATGTTTCTTGTATGCACTAAATCGTATTCTCTTGCCATATGCTACCTCTGATTAAAAACGGAAGTGCGCAAACGCCTTGTTCGCCTCGGCCATTCTGTGCGTGTCTTCCTTTTTCTTTACTGCGCCGCCCGTGTTGTTGTAGGCGTCCATAAGTTCCGCCGCAAGTTTTTGCGACATATCTCTTTCGCTGCGCTTTCTGGTTGCGATTACCAGCCAGCGGATTGCAAGGGTCTGGCGCCTTTCGGGTCTGATTTCCATAGGAACCTGATAGTTCGCGCCGCCGACGCGCCTTGCCTTTACTTCGAGAACGGGCATTATGTTATTCATTGCCTGTTCGAAAATTTCCATTGCGTCTTTACCGAGCTTCGCGCTCATTGTTTCGAAAGCGCCGTAAACGATTCCCTGTGCCGTTCCGCGCTTTCCGTCGTACATAATCTGGTTGATAAGTTTTGTTACAACCTTTGAATTATACACGGGATCGGGTAAAACGTCCCTTTTGGGGACTCCGCCTCTTCTGGGCATAAAATAATCCTCCATTTATTTATTTCACTCTAACCGCGCAAAGCGCGATTTTTGCGGGTTGCTTTGCGGAAAAACGGCTGTCAGCCTTTGATTTCCCGCGTAAGCAAAGATGTTTCGTAATTCGCGCAAAAGCGCGGATTACATTCAGAGTTTTTTAAGGGTGAACCTTAAATAAGCTATTGCTCGTCCGAAGAGTTAAATGCTCTGCGGGGCAAACCTTCTCCACCTGCCGGTGAATACTGCCTACTTTTATCGGTTAAAGGGTATATATTCCGAGAACAAGTAGGAATAATTTTGTTTTCGTGCAATTCGTGCGGTTGCGCGAATTGTCACGAGGTTGCTAAGGTCGTAAAAGGCTTAACGCTTGAAATGAATCCAAGCTTGCCTTTTTCGGCGTTAGCGTATGAAACCTTTTTCGTGCAATTCGTGCGGTTGCGCGAATTGTCACGAGGTTGCTATGGTCGTAAAAGGCTTGACGCTTGAAATAAATCCAAGCTTGCCTTTTTCGGCGTTAAAGTTTGAAACCTTTTTCGTGCAATTCGTGCGGTTGCGCGAATTGTCACGAGGTTGCTAAGGTCGTAAAAGGCTTGACGCTTGAAATAAATCTGTCAGATAAGTTCAAGCCGCTTTTTAATGCGCCTTACTTCTTGGGTTTTTTAGCGCCGTATCTCGAACGGGCTTGCATACGCTTGGAAACGCCTGCCGTATCGAGCGCACCACGGATAATGTGGTAACGCACGCCGGGCAAATCCTTAACTCTTCCGCCGCGGATAAGGACGGACGAGTGCTCCTGCAAATTATGACCTTCGCCGGGAATGTAAACCGTACCTTCCTGCTTGTTGGTCAAGCGAACCCTTGCAATCTTACGGATAGCGGAGTTAGGCTTTTTGGGAGTGGTCGTCGTAACTGACAGGCACACGCCGCGCTTCTGAGGGCAGTTGTCCAAAATGGGCGATTTGCTCTTGTAGATTTGCCTTTCTCTGCCGTTTCTGATGAGTTGGTTGATTGTAGGCATATTTTACCTCCTTGTTTTACTCGGGGTTGCCCCCTGTGGAATATATAGACCCTTACCGCGTACCCTTAAAGCGGAGGGAGAATATGAATGGGTATTTCGCGAAAGTCGTGCAGTAGCGCGACTTTACGCGAGGTTGCTGCGGTCGTAAAAGGGCGCTTGAAGTAAATCCAAGATTGCCTTTTTCGGCGTTAACGTATGAAATCTTTTCGTGCAATTCGTGCAGTGGCGCAACTTTACGCGAGACGAAATAAAAAGGCTTAAAGTCGGAGTGAATCCGACCTGCCTTTTTGTTTGCGGCGACAGTTCACCACAATAATCAGCAAATTGCATTTTAACAAACTGCGGAGGAATTGTCAAACAAATTTTAAAACTTTTTCCAAAACAGATAATAAGGATATTTCCGGGTAGGATTATTGCCTGTCTTTAAGTACTATATTTGATTCATAATATTATGTTTTAAAATTTCGAACGCCGCGTCTAAGCCGTCCATATTGAGCACAGCGCTTTCCATGGGGCATATGCCCGTGCCCTCTCTGTTTATTATGTTCGGCACAAGTTTTTCGTAAACGCAAAGAATATGTCGGTCGTGTAAAACTTTCAACGCGGGTTCAGATATTATTTCCGCATAGACCTCTATCGCGCCGCCGCGGGCAAGCAGCATCGCCGCCGCCTTGCCTATGATTTTATCCGCAACGAACGCGCCCATAAGCGACCCCGTTTGCAGCGCCAGCAGCGATTTTATTCCGCGGTCGGAAAAGGTCAGCTCGCCGCCCCCGTTTATTATCGCAAGCGACGCGCCGTTTCCCAAAAGTTCTTTCGCCCTTATAAGATTTCTGTTCATATATTTTCCGCCAAATAGATATTTCCAATATTATATTATAAAAAATTATATCATACTAAAAAGGCTTCCGTCAACGCCGTTATTGCGGCGGCAGATGTTCTTTTTAAAGCTTAAAGCCGCAATCGGCGCGGCGGACGCTAAGCATTTTGCGGAGCGCATGCAAGTTCTCCTTCGGGGTTCTCGTCTTTGAATTTCAGCTTTTTGAATAATATTATAAAGAAAATAAAGTGCACCGCGGCTGTCAGCGCCCACGAAATGGGATAGGAAATGGACAGCCACAGCATATTGTGGAAGTAGGGTATGGGGAAGATGAAGAACACCCATAAAAGACGAAAACCGCACGCGCCGACAGCGCTTATCACGGTGGGCAGCAGCGAATATCCGATTGACCTTAAAGCATAGGCGAAAGTATCCATAAATCCGCACAGGAAATATGCCGCAAGGACGACTACCGTCCTCTCCACGCCCGCCGCCATAGCCGCTTCCGTATCTACGTACATGCCGAGAAGGGGTTTCAAGAATATGATTATCGCCGCTCCGAATACCACCCACACGCCTATAACCAGCAGCAGCGTATATATAATTACGGCGGAGATATTTTTCTTGTTTTTCGCCCCGTAATTTGCCGAAGCGAAGGTCAGCGCCCCCTGCGCGCAACTGTTCATAGCAGTATATACAAAGCCTTCGAGGGAGGAGGAAGCCCCGTTGCCGTCCATAACGTCGGCGCCGAGGTCGTTAATTCCCGTTTGAATCAAGACGTTGGACAGCGAGAAAATGAAGCCTTGAAGCCCTGCGGGCAGACCTATCTGCGTTATTTCAAGAGCTTCCTTTTTGTAAAGGCGCATTTTTTTAAACCGAAATTCGAAAAATCCGCCTTTTTTCCACCTGATATATACCACGACCAAAGTTGCGGCTATAAACTGCGAAATAGAGGTGCATATCGCGACCCCGGCTACTCCCAGACGGAACACTATGACGAAAAGCAGATTCAGCAATACGTTTATCACGCCCGAGGAAGTGAGGAAGATAAACGGCTTTTTCGTGTCGCCCGTCGCGCGCAGAAGGGCTGCGCCGAAGTTGTAAATCATGGTGAACGGCACGCCGACAAAATATATCGCAAGATATTCCGTGGAAAGGTCCAAGACCTCTTCGGGGGTATTCATCCATTCCAGAAAATAGCGGGAACAGAAAACTCCGAAAACGCCCACTATCGTACCCAAAATTACCGAAAGAATCATAGAGGAATACACTACGCGCTGACCCTTTTCCCTGTCGTCCCTGCCGAAGCACCTTGCCATAAGCACGTTTGTGCCCGTGGCGAGCCCCAAAAAGGACGTCACTATCATATTGATAAGCGCGGAGGTGTCGGATATGGCGGCGGTGGAGTGTTCGGGACCGAATATTCCGCAGATAATTAGGTCGCTTGCCGTATATAAAAGCTGTAAAATCCCCGTAAGCATCAGGGGAACGATGAAAATGCACAGATTTTTGAAAAGCCCCTTTCTTTGGGTCATGTCAACATTTGCAGTCATAAAAATTACCTTACCAAAGTATTATATCATTTATTTCGATTAAAGCAACTCAAATTAAGCCCGAATAGGCTTGCATTTAAAATTAAGCGGTGGTAAAATAGGCGGCGTTGAATTACTTGAAGAAAAGAATATGACGTTATCTGTTTGCATATTTGCCGTTACGGTCGCGCTTATGATTGGCGGCATACTTTTCTTCCCCGAAATAAAGCTGGGGAAGTTGAAAATTTCTACTTTCTGGGTGGTGACGCTTGTCGGTGCGGCGGTCATGCTTTTTGCGTGCGGCGCGGATTTTAAACAGGTGGGCGCCGCGCTTGTGGCGGACACTGCCGTCAACCCCGTAAAGATACTTGTGCTGTTCATCTCCATGACGGTGCTTTCCGTTTTTTTGGACGAGCTGGGTTTTTTCCGCTATCTTGCGAACGCCGCGCTCAAAAGGGCGCGTTCGGGGCAGAAAACGCTTTTTCTGTATCTCTATATTACGGTTTCCGTGCTTACGGTGTTCACTTCGAACGACGTTATAATTTTGTCGTTCACTCCTTTTATCTGTTATTTTGCCAAGCACGCCGAAATAGACCCCGTGCCCTATCTTGCCGCCGAATTTGTAGCCGCCAATACGTGGAGCATGCTGTTCATAATAGGCAATCCCACCAACATTTACCTTGCCACGGCATGCGGGCTGAACTTCGCGGGCTACCTTAAATACAGCCTTTTGCCCACTGTTTTCGCGGGGGTGGTTTCATTTATCTGCCTGTATCTGCTGTTCCGCAAAAAACTTTCCGCGCCATTGTCGGGCGGGGCGGAAAAGGTGGTAATAGAGGACAAATTTCTGCTTTGGACGGGTATCGTCCACCTTGCGGTCTGCACGGCGCTGCTTGCCGTCTCTTCCTACATAGGGTTGCAGATGTGGATTATTTCGCTGTGCGCGGCGGTTAGCCTGTTTTTGATTTCGGGCGTAACTTACGCCGTGCGCCGCAAAAAACCCGCGCACCTTTTAAGCTGCGTCAAACGCGCCCCGTGGCAGCTTGTGCCCTTCGTGCTTTCCATGTTCGTTATGATAGCCGTTTTGGGACAGAAAGGGGCGATTTCCGCCCTAGCCAAATTCCTCGGCGCAGACTTTGCGGTGTGGAAGTACGGCGCGGCTTCCTTTTTTGCTTCCAATATAATAAATAATATCCCCATGAGCGTGCTGTTCTCCGCCGTAATAGAGGAAGCGGGCGCGGGCGTAAGCGCTGTAATGGCGACCGTGATAGGTTCCAACCTCGGCGCATGCTTCACCCCTTTGGGCGCGCTTGCGGGGATAATGTTCGGCTCCATACTAACGCGTCAGGGCGTAAAATTCGGATACTTGCGCTTCCTCGAAGTGGGAGCGGCAGTAGCTGTTCCCGCGCTTGCGGCGGCTCTTGGCGGATTATGCATAATTGCGGCAATTTTTTGAAAAAATATTTTGTCTTGTTTTGTCGAAGTCACCCAAAATATAAAGCAATATGTTAAAATACGTATATAAAGGATGAACCAAAAATCCGCTCAATCAATGGAGGACAAAAATGAATAAACAGCTTTTTACAACTATTGAGGAACTGAAACTTAATCTTGAATTTCTGGATAGAAATTCGAGGGACGAAGAAAACGGCGCGGTTTTTACCCCTGACGTGGTGGAGAGATGTAAAGACCGTCTCGATGTTCTTTACGGCGACTTCCTGCCGCGCGAGTATTGGGAAAACATAGATAAAATTCTTGCGGGGCTGAAAATGGGTCTGAGTTTCAAGCGGGCGAAGCAAGTTTCGCAGTGGTAAAATTTTTTTGAAGATATGTGTTTTAAAAAGCGTGGAAAACGTTATAATATAAGTGAGCAAAGGAAGACGGTAGGTCCCTGTGGGAAAACGGACACCGCAGCCTCCCCAAGTTATAAATAATTATAATTTTAAGGAGAAAAAACTATGAAACAGCATTATTTACAGACAAGAAACAACAATGACTACGACCTTTTCGACGTATTCGACGATTTTTTCAAACCTATGTTCTTTGACGAGAGCAAGGAGCTGAAAACGAATATCCGCGAGAACGAAAAAGATTACGAGTTGGATTTGGCTTTGCCGGGTTACGGCAAGGACGAAATCAAAGTATCCCTCGACGACGGATATCTTACCGTAAGCGCGTCAAAACAGAAGAAGGAAGAAGGCAAGAAATATCTGAGAAGAGAGATTTGCGAAAGCACTTCGAGGAGCTATTACGTCGGCTCGGACGTAACAAGGGAGCAGATAAAGGCGAAATACGAAAACGGAATTTTAAGCCTTACCGTTCCCAAATCCCAGCCTAAGCAGATAAAGAACGAAAATTATATTGCGATTGAGTAATCAAGTAAAAAGCGCCCCGCGGCGGTTGCCGCGGGGCGCTTTTGTAAGAACGGCTTGTAAATCTTTTAGAAAATTTTTCCGACATACGGTTGACAGCGTAAAATTTAAGTGATAAAATACAGCTTGCAAATTGAATAGAAGATAAAGGTACGGTTCGAAAGGGTAGCGCCGTGTAGATTAAAAGGGAATCCGGTTAAAATCCGGAGCAACCGTCATTACTGTATTTGCCGCCGTAAAGGCGAGTAAAAGTCAGGATACTGCCGTGCTTTTGGATGTCACGAATTTTGGACGAGAAAGAGTGCAACCGATTTCGAAAAGCTTTTTGTTTTCGACGTTGCAGTTCGTCAATCGCTCCGAATCATAGCTGAAAAATCCGTTGTGCTCTTTCTTTTAGAAAGAGCGTTTTTTTATGCGAAAAATCAAGGATGGTTTACCTTAATGGCTGTATTCAATGTAAAAGATGAAAATTTAAAATGGGCGATAGAGACCCTTCAAAAAAAGAGCGAGGAGCTGGGCAGACTTCCGAAAAAAGCGGACTTCGACGAAGTCACGCGTTCGCGCATTAAGTCGTTTTTGGGTCCGTGGCCGCGCGCTTTGGAAGCGGCGGGGCTTAAAACGCCCAAAAAGCCTTTGGACGAACAATAGTCAGGCGAGCCCGAATGAATTAAAAAAGGCAAGCCTTAAACGGAAATCGGCGTTAAGCCGCAAACGAAAAATTTAAAGGAGATAATTATGAAAACTTTGGCAAAAATTTCAGCCGCGGTTCTGGCATTTGCAGTTTCATTATGCTGTTTTGCAGGCTGCAATCCGGAATCTTCGGACGCGAACACCGAAACCGTATATTATACATATTATACGGTGACTTTCGACTTGGACGGGGGCGAGGTAAAGGGCAAAGACCTTTCTAATGGCGTTAAGGTTGAAAGCGGGACGGAACTCAACCTTGAAAACTACAAGCCCGAAAAATCGGATTATACTTTCGAGGGCTGGCTTTCGGGCGAAACAAAATACGCCGCAAACGCACATATTACCGTTAATTCGGACATTACGTTAAAGGCGCAGTGGGAGCTTATTCACGTTGATAAATTCACCGTAACTTTCGACCCTGCGGGCGGCACGCTGAACGGCTCTGCGGAAACGCTTACATTCCAAGCCGAAAAGAACGACGCGCTTGATTTTTCAGACTACGTTCCCGAAAGAGATACATATACCTTTAAAGGTTGGAAAACCGGCGAAACCCTCTATTCCGTGGGAACTTATACGGTGGCGGACGACGTCGATTTCGTAGCTGTATGGACGAAAAATCCTTCGGCAGACGAAAACTTTATATTTGCAGAAACGCAAGAAAAAGACGGATATATTCTTAAAGGCCTTGCCGAAACTTCGACGATAACCGAAATTGTCGTACCCGGGTATTATCAAAACAAGCCCGTTTTGAAGATAGCCGACCACGCGTTCGGCTATGACGACAAAATAGTCTCCGTCGATTTGTCAAACTGCGATAAGCTCGAAGAAATCGAAAGCTGGAATTTCAGTAGCTGTTCCGCGCTGGCTTCGGTAAATTTAGAGGGTTGTTCCTCGCTCAAAAAGATAGGCGAAAGCTGTTTCAGCAGCAATTGGAGTGATACGCCTTCCGTACTGTCGGAAATCAATCTGAAAGGACTTTCGGCTTTGGAAGAGATAGGGTCAAACTGTTTCAAAGGTAGCCAATACAACGGCTCTATGCCCGTGGAAAAACTTGACTTATCGGACTGCGTATCCCTTACATTGATAGGGGAAATGAGTTTTTGGTATTTGGATGCAAAAGAAATAGACTTGTCAGGCACACAGATAGAAGACTTCGGAATACAGACGATAATGCACTGCCATAAGCTTGAAAAAATAGACTTGCCCCAAACTCTCAACCTCACCGAGGATTGTCGGGAAACTTTCGGCGACTGCGCAAATTTAAAAGAGATTTCTCTCGACCCTCTTAATATCTTTATGACTGTGGAAAACGGCGCGCTTATGGACGCGGACAAAACGGTTATTTACAAATATGCCGTAAAGAGCGATGCTACAAAATTTACCTCCCCCGAAACCGTTAAAACGGTGATGAGCTGGGCGTTCTATAAGGCGACGAATCTCACCGAAATAGATTTTACCGAAACGCGACTTACCGAAGTTAAAAACTCCGCCTTTGCGGATTGTTCCAACGCCCTTTTGAAAATGCCTTTCGGCGAGGACGGTACATACGCCGACCACAGTCCCCAATGCGTTTTTGAAAACAAAGATTGGAAAGACGGCGTAAAAGAAACCCAATACGGCAAACCCGCGCAGGCGTTTAAGTTCACGACAAACTTGACCGACGGCGCAAGCGTTATGGAAGCAAGTTTCACCTTTACAGCTTCGGCTGAATACGGTCCTTCGTACGCCTTGGAGACGTGCAACTTGACGGTAAAGGTAAACGGCACACAAATTTCAGGCAACGGAAGTTATACAGTAACTTTAAAGGACGGCGAAAACACGATAGAGCTTATTGCAAGCTCGGGCGAAGAGACGGAAACGAAAACCTACAAGGTGAATAAAATGGGGCAGCCCGAAATCGAATGTTCGTTGGATAAAGACAATGTCAATTCCTCTACCGAGGCTAATTATTCTTTTACTGTTAAACTGAAATCCGCAACGGGCGAATATTTGGATTTTTCCACAAGCGACGTTACCATTAAGGTGGACTGTGGTTTTAGCGGTCAACTTGATAAATTGACAATCGGCTTAACATTAACGCAAACCGATACTGCGACCGTTACAGTAACTTTCGATTACGAGACTATGGGGTCGCCGATTTTGGGTGGTTATGAAGTTTACGATCAATTCAATTGTGAGATTTCAGTAAACCTGAATGGAGTTAATGTTTCTGCGCAATTTAAGATGATTTATGAAGGTTAAATAAATTGAAAGTTAAATATTTAATATTAAGTTTTATAATAGCAATCGGGGCGGTTTGCTTTGCGGCGTGCAATAACGTAGGGTTTTTATTTTCCTGCGACATAGAGGACGGCGCAACGGTAATTTTGCCCGAATATTCATTTAACGTTTCGGCGGCTTACGGCGGCGAGGAATGTGACGTAAGCGTTTCTTTGAACGGCGTGCTGACGGCAGGCGGCGGAAGCGGAAAATATACCGTACAGCTTGATAAGGGCGAAAACCTGATAAAAATTACCGCAACCCGCTCGAATTTTTCCGAAACTCGCGTATATCATGTGATATACCGTGCCGATTTTGAAATTTCCACCGACATAGACGAAGCGGTTATAGTGAACGAAAGCATTTCTTTTACGGCAACCGCAACTTTCAACGATTTGCCCTGCGCTTTGATAGCCGAAATCGGCGGCGAGGAGTTGGAAGAAAAGGAAGGCGTTTTAACCGCAAGACTTAAAGAGGGCGAAAACATTATTTCTTTGATTGCTCGTTTCGGAGATTTGACAGAGCGCATAGAACGGCGCATAAATCTCGGGAAATTCAGCCTTAACACAGACCTTTCGGACGGCGACAGAACGGAAGCGGAGTTTTCTTTCCGCGCGGCGGTAGCCTACGACGGCGAACCGCTGCCTATAAAAGTCGTTTTGAACGGCAAGGAAATCCAACCCGACGGCAACCGCTTCAATCTTACTTTGGAACGGGGGGAAAACAAAATAACGATAGCCGCGGAAAAAGAAAATATCCGCAAAACGTATGAATACACTGTGCGCTATATCGACGACCCGCCTACGCTTGAAACTTCTTTAAAGGACAAGGCTACATACCGCGGCGGTAAGTTGGGTTTCGACGTTACGGCAAAGGACGGCTTGGGCGAAAAACTTCCTTATAACAATATTTCCTTTTCGGCGGATTGGAACGAAAGCGGCAATTTCACTCCACTTACAGGCGTAAAAAAGGTCTGGGACGACAACGCGTTTACGAGTTTCGAAATAAATTTCAAAGGCTCGGAATTTTTCTCTCATGCAAATTCGCCTTTCGACTTTAAGGTCACGGCGGCAGACGGCGCGGGCAGAGAAACTTCCGCCGTTTACGAAATGACCTATGTTCCCGCCGAAAACGGCGAAAAGACGGGCGAGGTGGTATTTGCGCTCGAAGGCTTTTCGATAGGTTGCGGCTATTTTATAAAGCCCTGCCGCCTGCCCGTGTACGAGGGCGTGAATTTTGCGAAGACTTTGACGGAAATTATCGAAGAAAACGGCTGGACTTATTCCAATACGGGCACAATCGCAAGCGGATTTTATCTTTCGGGGATTACGGGGCTTGATTTAAGCGGAAACCGTATCCCCGACGAACTTTGGGCGCTTATTCCCGGACGGGTTTATCAATCTATGCCAGAACCCGAAAACGGGGAAAAGTACGAGCTTTCCGAATTTTGCTATGCACAGGGCGGCGGCTGGATGTATTCGGTAAATACCGTATATAAAAATTACGGTTTTTCTGACTACTACCCGCAGGACGGCGACGTTGTGCGCGTGCAGTTCACGGTCGCTCTGGGCAGCGATTTGGGCGGAGGCGGCGCGTTGGGCGGAAGCGGAAATTCAAGCTGGCTTACGGACAATCCCGACTACGGCGAAATTATGGGTTTGCTCGCCGACATCTCCCAAAGAATAGAGGAGGACGGCGGGGATAAAACGGTCTATAACGAGGTTTTAGATAAAATTACAAAGTGGAATTTATCCCAAAAGACAATGGACGAACAAATTTCAAAATTGAAGTCGGCATACGGTATTTGATATGAAAAAGCGGTATATGTATTGCGTTTTGGCTTTAATACTTTCTGCGGCGGTTTGGGCGGGGTCGGCGGCCTTGCCCGTTTCGGCTATAGCCGCTGCAGACGTAAATTCCGCGGCGGGCGCAGACGTAAACTCCGCGGCGGGTGCAAACGTAAACTCCGCGATAGAAGGAATTATCGCGTGGAAAAAATCGGACGTCGGCTCGGATTCGGACGGATTTCTCATAAACGAAAAGTTTTTGGAGCAGGCGGGTACGACGGCGGGCGACTGGTATCCCATAGGTCTCGGCAGGCTTAAAATTGCCGACAATCAAGCGGGCTATCTAGCGGTCATAAATGACAATATTTCCAAAAGATATTCTTCTTCCGCGAAGCTCGATAAAGCAAAGGCAACCGAGTGGCACAGAATTTCGCTTTCCGTACTTGCAAGCGGAGGCAACCCGCGCAGGGCAGGCAACGACGGGAATATCGATTTGATTGCCGACGGAACTTATAACCGCGTTGAAAACGGCGCGGGGATTTTGGGCAAACAGGGCATAAACGGCTTTATATGGGGGCTGATTGCTCTGGACAGCCTTTGTTACGAAGTCTCGGAAGGCGCGTATTACACCCGCGACGACATAATACTTAATATTCTGAACAGACAGCTGTCCGACGGCGGCTGGGCGCTGACGGGCAACGTTTCCGACCCCGACATAACGGCAATGGCGATTCAGGCTCTTGCGCCGTATTACATCAGCGAAAAAGAATATTCTTACCTAAATTTAAATTCTGACGCCGCCTCTGCCAAAAAGGTGCGCGAAGCGGTTGACGAAGCGCTTGACTGCCTTTCGGAAGCCCAGCTACCAGACGGGGATTTTAAAAGCTGGGGCACGGAAAACAGCGAAAGCTGTTCGCAAGTCATAGTCGCGCTGTGTTCGCTGGGTATAGACGTTTTTAACGACGACAGATTTATAACCGAACAAGGCAAAACGGTTTTGGACGGGCTTTTTAAATACCGCAACGCAGACGGCGGCTTTACCCATTCGTTTTCATACGACGCGGAAAATCCTTCCGCCGACCCCGAAAAATCCAACACGATGGCGGGCGAGCAGGCGCTTTTGGCTCTCGCGGCGGTAAGTCGTGCCTCAAACGGACAAAGGCGGCTTTACGACTTCCGCCCCGAACAGAGCGGCGATTTGAAAGCGAAGATAAAGGAAGCGGAATATCTTATTGAAAATTTAAGTTTTTCGTCGTCCGAAGAAAGTATAAACAAAGCCTACGATTTTTATATTGGAATCGAGGGCTCGGAGCGCAGTTACGTTAAAAATTACAAAAAGCTTTCCTCAATTCTCGCCTTTGCGGGAATCCCTTACGCCGAAGAAAAAATCGAATACAACAGCGGCGACGCGGGCGTAATAACTCCAATCGAGGAGTTTACGGCGGCGGACAAGGAGGCGGCGGACGGGCTTCCCGAAAAATTTACCACCGCAAACCGTGCGGAAGTGCTGCGGCTATGGAGCAAAATCAGAAATTGTTTCGACTTCGAAGGCAAAGAGAGGTATTTTGTAAAATTAGACAAAGCCAAAAACGAAATCGAGGCAATCCAAAGGGAGATAGACGACATAAAAACGGAAATCAAGACAAAACTCTATCCTTTTGAAAAAATAAGTCTTTCGGACAGGCGCGCCGTCCATGACCTTTACGGACGTTTCACAGCCCTTTCCGAATACGACCGCGCGCAGCTTGAACAGTCGGATATCGAGGGGCTTTTGAAGTGCAAAACGCATGTTGACAACCTTTATCTTGCCGTGTGGATATCCGCGGCGTGCGCAGTCGCGGCGGCGGGAGGGGCGATATTCGTGGTTCTGCACGTCAGAAAGCGCAAAAAGCTGAAAGCCGCAAAATTTATGGCGGAGAGCGACGAATGAAAAAGGACGTTTTCGCAATATGCGTAGTGATTTTTTTGCTGGTCCTGATATTTTCGGGCACAAAAATTCAATCGGTTGACGACTATTATCTCACGCATATAGACGACATAAAAGAGGACAGCGAAACCGTGTTTCTGACTATACGCTGCGATACGGTGCTCGATAATTGGGACGACCTCGACCCCGCGCTGAGATATGAAAAGTACGTGCCTGCGGACGGCATAATTCTTCCGCGCACGGAATACGTGCTCCGCGCGGGGGATACGGCGTATTCGGTCCTCGACAGGGCGGTGCGATATAATAAGATACATATGGAATGTAGTTATTCGGTAAATTATTCAAGCGTCTATGTGCAGGGCATAAACCAGCTTTACGAGTTCAGTTGCGGCGAACTTTCAGGGTGGATGTATATGGTTAACGGCGTTTTTCCCAACTACGGTTGCAGCAAATGCGCCCTTTCGGACGGCGACGAGGTGGTTTGGTGTTATACCTGCGACCTGGGGCGGGACGTAGGCTGCGAATGGGGGCTTATGAAATGAAATATTTCGACCGTCTGCACCCCGTTTCGGCGTTGGCGTATTTTCTTTCGATGCTGCTTATCGCTATGCTTACGATGCACCCTGTTATAATTGCCGTCTGCTATCTTTCGGGTATAATTTTCTGCGGCATGCTTACGGGTTTTAAAAAGCTTTTAAAAAGCCTTGCGTACAGTCTGCCGCTTACCGTTATAATCGCCGTTACCAACCCTCTGTTTTCCCACAGGGGGGAGACGATTTTGTTTTTTTTGAACGACAATCCCGTCACGCAGGAATCGATATTGTACGGCGTTTTTGCGTCGCTTATGCTGATGTCCGTCTTTTATTGGTGCAAAAATTACAGCGCGGTCATGACAAGCGATAAATTTATCTATCTGTTCGGCAGGATAATTCCAAAGCTCTCGCTTGTCCTTTCGCTTATTCTCGCATTTATCCCCAAGATGAAAAGGAAGTTCCGCGAAATAGACGAGGCGCAGAAAGCGCTGGGCATCTACGCTTCAAAGAGCTACGTGGATAAAATCCGCAGCAAAATGCGCGTTTTGTCTATCCTTTTGACCGACAGTCTTGAAAATTCGGTGGAAACGGCGGACAGTATGCGCGCGCGCGGCTACGGACTTAAACACAGAACAAGCTACGCCCTCTATCGCTTCGGTCTGTCGGACGGGTTGTTCCTTGCGGCTACTCTTGCCCTTGCGGCGGCGGACGTGGTTTTGATAATTTTCGGGGCGTCGTCTTTTAACTTTTATCCCGCCCTATCGGCGGTCGGTTTTTCGGCTTTGCCGTGCGCGCTGTACGTCTGTATAGCGCTTCTCGGCTTTATGTCTTTCTTCGCGGAAGTCAAGGAGAACGTTTTATGGCGCTTATTGAAATCAAAAATCTGAC
>CANRAI010000020.1 GCA_947628555.1 uncultured Clostridia bacterium
GCTTCTTCCTTCAACCCCCGCCTTAAAAAAATGGCGGCAAACAAGCCCGTTCTGTACGTCCTGAACAAGGGCGACCTTGCGGACGGCGGCGCGGACGGGCTTTTGAACTTGATAAAAAGCAAAGGCGCGGACGCGGTCAAAATCAACGCCGTAAGCCTTTCTTCTAAAAGAGAGGCGATAGGCGCGGTTGAAAAGCTTGTCGCCGAAAAACGCGCCCGCGCCGCCGAAAAGGGCTATAACAAGGTTTTCCGCTTTATGGTTGCGGGCGTGCCGAATACGGGCAAATCCACCCTTATCAACCTTCTTGCGGGCAGCCGCCGCGCCGAAGTGGGCGATAAAGCGGGCGTGACCCGCGGCAAACAGTGGATAAGGTGCGGAAACTTCGAACTTTTGGATACCCCCGGTACAATGCCGCCGGCGTTTGAAAACCAGCGCCTCGCCGCGCGCCTCGCTTATGTCGGCAGCATAAACGACGAAATTCTCGATTTGGACGATATCGCGCTTGCGCTGTTGGGCGAACTCGGTGAAAGATATCCCCAAAGACTTGCGGAAAGATACGGCGTTTCGGGCGGAACCCCGCTTGAAATGCTGGACGCCGTGTGCGAAAAGCGCGGTTTCAGGCTTCGGGGCAACGAATACGATTACGGGCGCGCCGTACGCGCCGTCATAGACGATTTCAGAAAGGGCAGGCTGGGCAAAATAACGCTGGACGTACCCGCAGATTTCGACGGATTGGAACTTTAATATGGATAAGCTTACTTATGAAAAAGAACTCTTGAAAAAGGGTTGCAAATACATATGTGGCGTTGACGAAGTAGGGCGCGGACCTTTGGCGGGGCCCGTAGTATGCGCCGCCGTGATAATGCCGCTCGAAGATATCATAGAGGGCGTTGACGACAGCAAAAAGCTTACCGCCCAAAAGCGTGAAATTCTTGCCGAAGAGATAAAAAAGCGGGCTGTGTCCTTAAATATTTCGCTTGTCGAACCGCAGGTTATCGACGAAATAAACATTCTCGAAGCAACTAAACTTTGTATGAAAAAAGCGGTGGAGGGGCTTTCCGTAAAACCCGATTTCGTCATAACGGACGGGAATATGGTTCTCGATATCCCATTTCCGCAGAAAAGTATTGTTAAGGGCGACGAAAAAAGCTATACCATAGGCGCCGCCTCGATAGTAGCAAAGGTTTTCAGGGACGCGCTTATGGGCGAACTTGCCGCAACTTATCCGCAGTACGGTTTTAACGAAAATAAAGGCTACGGCACGAAGCAGCACGTGGAAAGCATAAAAAAATCGGGGATATGCCCCGTCCATAGGAGAACGTTCGTAAAAAAATGGATTGCGGAATGAGGAAAGCCGAAAGGGCGATTAACGATTTCGGTGAAAAAGTTGCGCTTTTGGCGCGTTGCGATACTATACGTTTAGGTCTGCGCGGAGACGAATTTCCGTACGTTGTGCCCCTTTCTTTCGGCTTCGAGGTAAAAGGGGAAAGGGTTATAATCTATTTTCACTGCGCAAAGGAAGGGAAGAAAGTTGAGCTTATCAAAGCCGACCCGCGCGTTTGCGTGGAAGCGGATATTCTCAACGGATACAGGGATACGGGGAAAAGCGTTACAGCGGACTACGAAAGTATTATTGGCTTCGGCTTGTGCAAGCAAGTTTTCGGGCTGGATTTGCTTTTGGAACACTGCAAGGTTTTAAACCGTTCCGCAATGCAATGCGCGTCTTTAAACGTTACCGCAGTCTATAAGATAGAACTTTTTAGCTTTACGGGCAAACGCCGCTTCAAGTGAGAAAGCGCTTTTTCCTTTTGCGCGCGTTTTCGTCTATACTATATTTATATATAGCGTTTAAACCCGAAAAGCTTCGGCGGGAAGCGAGCGCGCGTCTTAATAAAATGCAATAAAACCGTGAAAGCCGTTCAAAGCATAAAAGCTTGAACAACTTTTGTGAAAATTGCGACACACCCATAAAAAACAGTTGCATTTTAAAAAAATATATGCTATTATCATTTCCGACTTCGGACAGTCCTCTGCCCAAATTCGGGTATGAATGTCACGTTAATGGAGGTAAAAGTCAATGAAAGGTTTGGTTGAAGCCATTGAAAAGGAAGGCATGAAAAAGGAAACGCCCGTATTCTGCGTGGGCGACACCGTTAAAGTCGGCTTCAAGGTCATCGAAGGCACAAAGGAAAGAATACAGAACTTCGAGGGCGTTGTAATCGCCAAAAAGCACGGCGGTATCCGCGAAAGCTTTACGGTAAGAAGATTGTCTTTCGGCGTCGGCGTGGAGAGAACGTTCCCTCTGCACTCGCCCAAGATTGCCTATATAACCGTTATCCGTAAGGGTAAGGTAAGGCGCGCAAAACTTTACTATTTGCGCGGACTTACGGGCAGGGCCGCAAAGATAAGAGAACAGCAATAAGTTTAAAAAAGCTTTCGCTATGTGCGGAAGCTTTTTTAATTTGTAATGCGCTTTGACTGCGCATAAAAATTTTACGGGTGAAAAATGTTTTCCAAAATACTCAGTTTTTCGCTGTTGGGGCTTGAAGGCGTATGCGTCGAAATAGAAACGGATATAGGCAAGGGGCTTGTTTCCTACGACCTTGTGGGGCTTCCCGACGCCGCCGTAAAGGAAAGTAAGGAGCGCGTACGCGCGGCTATAAAGAACAGCGCGCTTATCTTCCCCATAAACAAAATAACGGTAAATCTTGCGCCCGCGGACATAAAAAAGGAGGGTTCGCAGTACGATTTGCCCATAGCCGTATCGCTTTTAAAGGCGAGCGACCAGCTTTTGGCGCCTACCGAAGGCATTATCTTTTTAGGCGAGCTTGCCCTTGACGGAACGTTGCGCCCCGTAACGGGTATTCTGCCCATATTGATATCCGCGAGGGATAAGGGCTTTAAGCGTTTCGTCGTTCCAGCCGCAAACGCCGCCGAAGCAAGTTTTATAGAGGGAACGGAGGTCTATGCCCTTTCTTGTTTGAAGGACGTTGTGTCCTTTCTTTCGGGCGAAAGGCAGTTCGTTCCCGTCGTACACCGCAGTTTTGCCGCGGCAAAGAGAAATCTTTCATATAACTACGACATGTCCTTAGTTCGCGGCCAAAAAGTGGCAAAACGCGCCCTCGAAATAGCCGTGGCGGGCGGACATAATATTCTTTTTATCGGACCGCCCGGTTCGGGCAAAACTTTGCTTGCCCGCTGTATCCCCACCATAATGCCCGACCTCACTTTCGAAGAGGCGTTGGAAGTCACTAAAATTCATTCGGTTGCGGGCGAACTTTCGGAAGAGGGGATTGTCACCCTTCGCCCTTTCAGAACGCCGCACCATACGGCGACCATTGTCTCGCTGTGCGGCGGGGGAAACGTCAGAATACGCCCTGGCGAAATTTCCATGGCGCACAAGGGCGTGTTGTTTCTGGACGAATTGCCCGAATATTCCCGCCATACTCTCGAAGGGCTGAGGCAGCCGCTGGAAGATAAAAAAATCACCATAACCCGTGCGGGCGGGGCGGTAACCTTTCCTGCCGAATTTATGCTTTGCGCAAGCATGAATCCCTGCCCCTGCGGCAACTACGGCTCGGCGTACTCAGAATGTACGTGTACGCCCGCGCAAATAATAAAATACCGCAACAGAATTTCTGGACCCCTTATGGACAGAATAGATTTGCAGGTAGAAGTTGACGGAGTTAAATACGACGAGCTTGCCGCCGAAGGCAGGGAAGAAACAAGCGCCGACGTGAAAAAACGCGTGGAAGCGGCGCGGGCGATTCAGCGCGAACGCTTCCTTGAAGAGGACGGCGGGCTTATAAACGCCAATATGGGCGAAAAGCAGATAAAAAAATATTGCCGTCTTTCAGCGGAGTGCGAGGATGTTCTGAGGGCCGCATACGAAAGTTTAAAGCTTTCGGCGCGGGCGCGTTCGCGGATAATCAAGGTCGCGCGCACCATAGCGGATTTGTCTTTTTCCGAAAAAATTCTGCCCGAACACGTTTTGGAAGCGGCTTCTTACAGAAGCTATGATAAAAATTAAACCCCGTATGCAAACAAATCGGGGATTCGCACGTCTATGAACGGATATACCGAGGAAGAGAAAAATTTAATAGTTCTATCCTCGTTTGAGGAATTGACATACGCCGCAAAGCAAAGCGTTATTTCGGCGCTTGAAAGTTTCACGACCGATTGCGGACAAAATGAAAAATTTTCGATTAAAAGCCGCCGCGACGGCGTATATAATAAAGTAAAGGAAAGTTTTTACGACCCCGCGTACAGGGAGAAAGTGTTTTCCCAACTTTCCGGGCGGGGAGTGGAATGTGTGACCCTCGCGTCGCCCGATTATCCTCAGCTATTAAAGCAAGCCGAAACTCCGCCCCTAACCCTTTTTATAAAGGGTAGAAGGGAGCTTTTGCGCCGCAGGCTGTTTGCGATTGTCGGTTCGCGGCATACTTCCGCATACGGAATGGAGCAGTGCAGAAGATTCTCGCGCGAGCTGTCGCAGAGTTTTACCGTAGTTACGGGTTGCGCCTGCGGAGCGGATACTGCCGCGCTCGAAGGCGCCGCGGGCGGTGCGATTTCCGTGCTTGCCTTCGGATTCGATTACGCCGATAAGGTTTCAAACGCCAACGTCATAAAAAGGACGGCGGATACGGGTCTGATAGTTTCGGAATACTTCCCCACGGTTTCGCCGCAGAAGCATTATTTTCCCGTCCGCAACCGCATAATTGCGGGGCTTGCGGAAGGAACGCTCGTCGTTTCGGCGGGGGCAAGAAGCGGCGCGCTGATAACCGCGGACTATGCCGCCGACTACGGCAGGGAAATTTTCGCTTTTCCATATAATATAGGCGTAAGCTCGGGCGAGGGTTGCAACACGCTTATAAAAAAAGGCGCGAATCTTGTGCAAAATCCGCTTGACATTCTCGCCGCCTTCGGTTTAGACTTAAAGCCGCTACCCCGCGCGGCGTTGACCGCAGAGGAACAAAGGCTGTATAATCTGATAAAGGAATCGGGGGAAGCGTTCGTTCCCGCCCTTGCCGAAGCCGTAGGCGTTCCGCCTTACAAGCTGATACCCGTGCTTTCTGCTCTGGAAATAAAAGGTCTTGTCGTACGGTTGGGCGGCAACAGATATTCGTCAATCTAATAAAGGACTTAATATGGATTTAATAATCGTAGAATCGCCTTCGAAGGCAAAGACAATTTCAAAGTATTTAAAGGGCAAGTATAAGGTAGATGCTTCCGGCGGGCACGTCAGGGATTTGCCCGAAAAGTCCTTGGGGATTAAAATTACTTCCAACTTCGAGCCGAAGTATGAAATAACGCCCTCTAAAAAAGAGATTATAAAAAGGCTTATGCAAGAGGCGAAAAATTGCTCTAACGTCTATCTTGCGACCGACCCCGACCGCGAGGGCGAGGCGATAAGCTGGCATCTGCAAACTGTTCTGGGTTTGGACGAAAACGGCTTGAACCGTATAGAATTTAACGAAATTTCCCCTTCGGCTGTCAAAAACGCCCTTAAAAATCCACGTAAAATAAATTATAATCTCGTTGACGCGCAGCAGGCGCGCAGGGTGCTGGACAGGCTTGTGGGTTACAAGCTTTCGCCCTTTTTGAACAACCGCATACAAAACGGGCTCTCCGCGGGAAGGGTGCAGTCCGTCGCGCTTCGCTTGATTGTCGATAGGGAGCGCGAAATAAACGCGTTCGTTCCCGAGGAATATTGGCTTTTGCACGCGGATTTGCAGGACGTATCGCAGAAATTCGCGCCTTTCAAAGCCGTATATCAGATGAAAAAAAGCGGCAAAAGCGTCGGTAAGGAACTTGCCGAGCAAGCCGAAGCCAAAGTGCGCGCGGGGCAATTCGTTGTAACCAAGGTTAAAAAAGGCATAACAAAACAACACGCGCCCGCGCCTTTCACCACGTCGTCCCTCCAACAGGACGCCTCGAATAAATTCGGTATGTCCTCGCCCGAAATAATGCTTGTGGCGCAGCATTTGTATGAGGGCATGGACGTCGGGGGCGACCATATTGCGCTGATAACCTATATCAGAACGGACAGCGTGCGCGTTTCAAAGGAAGCCCAGCAAAACGCGATAGAATTTATAAGGAAAAATTACGGCGAAGAATATGCGCCCGCTTCCCCCAACTATTACGCGACGAAAAAAGGAGCGCAGGACGCGCACGAAGCTATACGTCCCATAAATCTCGACGTTACTCCCGCAAGCGTAAAGGCGCACCTCGATAAAAAACATTACAACGTATATAAACTTGTCTATGACCGCTTTATCGCCTCGCAGATGGCGGAAGCGCAATATAATTCAATGCAGATAGAAGCGGAATGTGCGGGTTATACCTTCAAGGCAAGCGGCAAATCCATGATTTTCGCGGGATATACCGCCGCCTGGCAGGACACCCGTGAAAAGGACGACGAGGAAGAGAGCGCAAAACTCCTTCCGCCCGTCGAGGAAGGCGACAAACTGAATTTGTGCGGACTTGAAAAAGAGCAGAAATTCACCCGTCCGCCTTACAGATACACCGACGCTTCGCTTGTCAAGGCGATGGAAGAAAAGGGCATAGGCCGTCCTTCCACATACGCTTCGATAATCTCCGTCCTTACAAAGCGCAAGTACGTAGAAAAGGACGGAAAATATATGATTCCCACGGACGTCGCATACAAGATAACCGATACGCTTGTCAGATATTTCAACGATATTATGGACGTCGGTTTTACCGCGAAAATGGAGGACGACCTCGACAAAATAGAGGACGGGGGCGTCGATTGGCATAAAATCATAGCCGATTTCTATCCCGGATTTGCCGAACAGCTTAAAACGGCTTCCACCGACGGCGACGAACTTACCGAGGAGATTTGCTCGAAGTGCGGTTCTCCTATGATAAGAAGGTCGGGCAAGTACGGCAAATATCTTGCCTGCTCCAATTATCCCGCCTGCTCAAATATAATAAGCGAAAGCGAAACGGAAGTTTCCGAAATACGCTGCCCCAAGTGCGGAGCCAATATGGTTGTAAAGAGCGGGAAATTCGGAAAATTCCTTGCCTGCCCCAACTACCCCGAATGTTCTTCTATTCTGCCGATAGACGCGCAGATTACGGCGGAGACCTGCCGCGAATGTGGCGGCGCAATGGTTCTTAAACACGGCAAATACGGCAGCTACCTCGAATGTGGCAAATGCGGAGTCAAACGCCCGCAGAACGTGCCCGACGGCACCGCCCGCGAGGGGGAAAAAACGGACGGTAAATGCCCCGAATGTGGTAAACCTATGAGGCGTATGCGCTCGAAGTCGGGCAAAATCTACTTCGGCTGCACGGGATATCCCGAATGTAAATTTTTAAGCTGGGATGTGCCCACGGGGGATAAATGCCCGCAATGCGGTGCGTTTTTAATCCGAAAGGGGAAGAGCGTTAAGTGTTCCTCCAAGGATTGCAATTACACCGTTCCCGCCGACGGCGATGAAGATTAAAGTCATAGGCGCGGGGCTTGCGGGTTCGGAAGCCGCTTACTATCTCGCCGAACGCGGCGAAGAGGTGGAACTTTGGGATATAAAGCCTAAAAAATTCACTCCCGCGCACTCCAATAAAAATTTCGGCGAGCTTGTCTGCTCCAATTCTTTAAAAGGCAAAGACCCGTTTTCCAACGCCTGCGGGCTGCTGAAAGAGGAGATGCGTATTCTCGGTTCGCTCACCATGGAAGCGGCGGATTTTGCGGAAGTTCCTGCGGGCGGCGCGCTTGCGGTTGACAGGGAAAAATTTGCGGCGTATATAACCCAAAAGCTAAAAAGCCACCGAAATATTTCGGTTTTTTGCGGCGAAGCCGATAAAGTTCCCGAAGGTTGGGCGGTAATCGCAACCGGACCTTTGACATGCGGCGGGCTTGCGGAGGATATTTCGCGGCTGTGCGGGGGCGCGTTGCACTTTTATGACGCCTCGGCGCCTATTGTTTCGAGGGACAGTATAGATTTTTCGGAGTGTTTCTTGGGCGACAGGTACGGCAAGGGAGACGACGATTATATAAACTGTCCGCTCGGCAAAGAGGAGTACGAAGCTTTTATCGACGCGCTTTTAAGCGCCGAACGAGCCGATTTGCACGATTTTGAGAAGGGCGAAATTTTCGAAGGCTGTATGCCCGTAGAGGTAATGGCGGCGCGCGGGCGGGACAGCTTGCGTTTCGCTATGTTGAAACCCGTCGGACTGACAGACGGCAACGGCGGAAAATTTTACGCCGTATTGCAGCTTCGCAAGGAGAATAAGGAAGGCTGCGCTTACAATCTGGTCGGCTTTCAGACTAATTTGAAATTCGCCGAACAGAAGAGGGTTTTCTCCATGATACCCGCCCTGAAAAACGCGGAATTTTTAAGATACGGCGTAATGCACCGCAACACGTTTATAAATTCGCCCGCCTGTCTTAACGCCGATTTTTCCCACAAGGCTTTCCCGCGGCTTTTCTTTGCGGGGCAGATAACGGGCGTAGAGGGCTACGTCGAAAGCGCGGCAAGCGGTATTCTCGCCGCAATACATATGTATAGGAAATTGAAAGGGCTCGGGCAGTCTATTCCCGAAAATACTACGATTTTAGGGGCGCTGTCGCGGCATATTTCTTCCGTAAATGAAAATTTCCAGCCCATGAACGCCAACTTCGGCATACTCCGCGCTCCGGAAATATTCATTAAGGATAAAAAGCGGCGATACGCCTATATGGCTGAACGCGCCTTACGGGATATAACCGAATATAAGCAAAAACTCGATACGGATTGAGGATTTTAAGGAGAATTATGGTAGAATTTCATGCCACAACCATTTGCGCCGTAAAAAGAAACGGCGCTACGGCTATCGCCGGCGACGGGCAGGTCACCATGGGCGAAAGCGTAATATTCAAAAACAGCGCGCAAAAGGTGCGCAGAATTTACGGCGGCAAGGTCATTTTGGGCTTTGCGGGCTCTGTTTCGGACGCGTTTTCGCTTTCGGAAAAGTTCGAAGGCATGCTAAATAAGTTTTCGGGCAATCTTATGCGCTCCGCAGTGGAACTCGCCGAGCTTTGGCGGTCCGACAAGGCGGTAAGAAAGCTTGAAGCGCTTATGATTGTCGCCGACAAGGAAACCCTTTTGATAGTTTCGGGCACGGGCGAGGTTATTGAGCCTGACGACGGAATAGCCGCGATAGGCAGCGGCGGCAATTACGCCCTCGCGGCGGCGCGCGCCCTCTGCCAGAATACCGATTTCACCGCCGAAGAAATAGCAAAAAAATCGCTTAAAATAGCAAGCGAAATCTGCGTGTTCACCAATGATAACATTAAGTGCGAGGTGATATGATGGATTTATCTCCCAAACAAATCGTTCACGAGTTGAACAGACACATAATAGGTCAGGACGAGGCTAAAAAGGCAGTTGCAATCGCTCTGAGAAACCGTTACCGCCGCAGCAGGCTTTCACCCGAGCTGCAAGCCGAAATTACGCCCAAAAACATAATCATGAAAGGCCCTACGGGCGTGGGCAAAACGGAAATTGCCCGCCGCCTTGCGCGGCTTGTCAAGGCGCCCTTTTTAAAGGTGGAAGCCACAAAGTACACCGAAGTCGGCTATGTCGGGCGGGACGTGGAGTCCATGGTCCGCGACCTCGCCGAATGTGCCATCCGCCTTGTCAAGGAGGAAAAGACGCAGGAGGTCCGCTATAAGGCGACCGCCACGGCGGAGCGTAAAATCGCAAAAGTGCTTGCCGAAATGAAAGAGGAAGAGCGGGGCGAGCTTGCCAAGGATATTTTCGAACAGCAAATTGTCGATGCCGTTCACGAGGGCAAATACGACAAGACCGTGATAGAGATAGACGTAGCCGACACGCCCAAGCCTTTGGAACTTTCCCCCGGAAGCGGGGCGGCGATAGATTTGGGCTCTATTTTCGGCGGAATGGGGTTGCCGAAAAAGACCAAAAAGCGCAAAATTACGGTATATGAAGCGAGAAATCTTTTAATCGCCGAGGAAGCGGATAAACTTATAGACGAC
Organism: uncultured Clostridia bacterium; assembly: GCA_947628555.1. Classification (GTDB taxonomy): domain Bacteria; phylum Bacillota; class Clostridia; order Christensenellales; family Borkfalkiaceae; genus Coproplasma. The sequence continues at coordinate 10,001 of CANRAI010000020.1, forward strand.
GACGCCGTAAACGCGGAGGCTATACGCCGCGCCGAAAACGACGGCATAATTTTCATAGACGAAATAGATAAAATTGCGGGTAAAGGCAATCAGGGTATAGACGTTTCCCGCGAGGGCGTCCAGCGCGATATTCTGCCCATAGTGGAGGGTTGCACGGTAATGACCAAATACGGTCCTATCAAAACGGACTACATTCTGTTTATCGCGGCGGGCGCATTCCATGTATCCAAGGTGGAAGACCTTATTCCCGAATTGCAGGGCAGATTCCCTATACAGGTTGAATTAAAAAGCCTCACCAAGGAGGATTTTGTAAATATTCTTACCAATACGGAGGCTTCGATAACCCGCCAATACGCCGCGTTGCTTGCGGTTGATAATATAGATTTACACTTTACTGCGGATGCTATCGAAAAAATTGCGGAGATTGCCGCGGACATCAACACCACGTCGGAAGATATCGGCGCAAGGCGGTTGCATACCGTAATGGAATATCTTCTTGAAGAAATTTCTTTCAATGCGGGCGGCAGCGATTATCCCATATTCCCCGTCGAAATCAACGCGAAGTACGTTGAAGAGCATCTTGCAAGTATTTTTACCAACAGGGATTTGAAAAAATACGTCTTATAAAACGCGGTGCATATAAGCGGCGCATAGCATTGTCAAGCGGCGCTCCGCCTTGTTCGTGTACGTCTGTGTACACTCTCTGCGGTCGTCGTCCGCTTTCCTCGCTTTGCTTGTTTCTCTGCGCCGCTTGGGCGGGGCATGGAGAAGAGAATTCCGCCTGACCGCCTCGGCAGGAAGCGTTTTTAAAGTCGCTCCGCCTTGTTCGTGTACGTCTGTGTACACTCTCTGCGGTCGTCGTCCGCTTTCCTCGTTCTGCTTGCTTCTCTGCGCCGCGCAGGGCGGGGTATTTGGAAGTGAATCCGCCTGACCGCCTCGGCAAAAAGGGTTTTACGCCGCGTAAGCGGGGAGTAAGCAGGAAGGGCGATTACTGAAAATTTAACCGTACTTCGTAAAAGGTAGTTTATGATAAACATTCCGAAGGGCACAAAGGACGTTTTGCCCGCCCAAAGTTATAAATGGCAGTATGTCGAAAACGCCGCGCGCGAGGTCGCGCGTGTGTTTAACTTAAAGGAAATCCGCACTCCCGTATTCGAGCATACGGAGTTGTTTTTGCGCGGCGTGGGCGAAACCACGGACGTGGTAAACAAGGAAATGTACACCTTTGAGGACAAGGGCGGCAGAAGCATAACCTTGAAGCCCGAAGGCACGGCGGGCGCCGTACGTCTTTTTGTGGAAAACGGACTTTCTTCCACGCCCCTGCCCGTCAAAACGTATTATATTTCCCCCGCGTTCCGCTATGAACGCCCGCAGGCAGGCAGATTGCGGGAATTTCACCAATTCGGAATAGAAGTGTTCGGCTCTGCTTCCGCCGAAACGGACGCGGAAGTCATCTTCGCGGCTTCGTCCTTTCTGAAAAAGCTTAACGTAAAAAACATACGGCTTGAAATAAATTCCATAGGCTGCAAAACCTGCCGGGCCGCATATAACGCGGCGCTTAAAGCGTATTTTTTGCCCCGCCTTTCCGAAATGTGCGAAACTTGCCGTACGCGCTACGAAACCAATCCCCTGCGTATCCTCGACTGCAAAGAAGATGGGTGCAAACGCATTGCCGAGGGCGCGCCGAACATAACCGATTATCTCTGCGACGATTGCCGCGCGCACTTTGAAAAGGTGAAACGCTTGCTTTCCGGCCAAGGGCTGAAATACCGCGTAAATCCCCGCATAGTCCGAGGGCTGGATTATTACACGCGCACTGTGTTTGAGTTTGTGTCGGACGCGATAGGCGCACAGGGCACTGTCTGCGGCGGCGGCAGATACGACGGGCTTGTGGGCTCGCTGGGCGGTCCGGAAACTCCCGCGGTAGGTTTCGGCGCGGGAATAGAAAGACTGCTGCTTTTAATGGAGAACACCGGCGCGCCTTTCCCCGAAGAACCAAAACCCTGCATATATATTGCGGGAATGGATTGTGCTTCCAGAGCGAAGGCTTTCGCGCTTGCGCTTGCCGTCCGCGAAAGCGGGATATCCGCCGAAATAGACCATATGGAGCGTTCCGTAAAGGCTCAGCTTAAATATGCGGACAAGCTCGGCGCGAAATACGTCGCCGTAATAGGCGAAAGCGAAATGTCGGGCGGCGAACTGAACGTTAAAAAAATGTCGGACGGTTCTGTGCAAACGGTTAAAATGCAGGACCTATGCGCATACTTATCAAAGGAGAAATAAAATGGTAACTGAACTGAATACGGAAAAATTCGACGAGCTGATAAAGGGTGAAAAACCCGTCGTGTGCGACTTTTTTGCAAAATGGTGTGGACCTTGCAAGATGCTTGCGCCCGTAATGGAGCAAGTTTCGGAAGAATTTCCGTCGGCGGAGTTCGTAAAGGTGGATATCGACGAAAATATGGAACTTTCCGTCCGTTACGGAATAATGAGCATACCCCTTGTGGTTATTTTTAAAAACGGAGAGATTGCGGCGAAAAGCCTCGGCTATTCCACAAAATCCGAAATGCAGGACTTCTTAAAGGAAAATCTTTGATTTATAAACAATCAGCCGCCGCGCGCGCAAGTTTGCGCGCGCGGCGGCGGCAATATAAAAAGCGGCGCTGACGGGAAGAACCCGTCCGCGCCGCTTTTTAACTTGATAAGTGCGGCGGGCGCGAATTTCGCGCCCGCCGCGGTTCACTTTAAATTTTCATTCAACTCCCTGTCGAAAAGCTCACAAATTTCAACTTTCAAAACTTTTGCAAGCGCATATAACTCGATGTCCGTCACCGTCCTCGAATAATCCTCTATACGCGAAATTGAGCCGCGGCAAATATAAACGGCATAAAGTTCCAACTTTTCCGAAAGCGCGCGCTGGCTCATTTTCAACTTTTTGCGTAGCTTTTCAACGTTAGCGCCTATCATATTCATCTTTTGCCCGTCGATAATTCTCGCCATAAAAAATTTCTCCCGACAACGATTATTGTCTTGACAAAGGACAAGTATTATGATATTTTATAAAAAGTTAAAAATTGTCCTGTTATAGGACAAAATCAAAAGGAGAAAAAATTGTGAAAAAAAAGTATCTTGTAGTGTTGCTTTTGGCTGTCTGCGCTTTGTGCCTTGCTTTTGCCTTTGCGGGTTGTAAGAGCAGACAAAACGGTAATAATGAAAGCTCGGGCGGCGGACATGTACATAATTACGGTAACCTAATTGCCGAACAGCCCGCTACCTGCACGGAAGAGGGCACGGCGGCGCATTATTTTTGTGAGGGTTGCCACAAGTATTTTGACGCAAAAAAGAACGAAGTATCTCTCGATGACTTAAAAATCGATATTGACCCGACCGCGCATAAATGGGGAGCGGACGGCAAATGCGAATATAATCCCGAGCACATTAAATCCGCTTATACTTTGAGCGCGGACGAAACCAAAATATACTTCGGGGAATATCCGCAGAGCGAGGTTGAGGAAAGCGGATTGAAAGTAACTCTCGGTTTGGAAGCAAGTAGCGGCGCTTTGCCCACAACGGAAAACGCAAACGGCTGGACGGAATACGGCTATTATATCGAGGGCGAAGTGCAAAACTTTATGTGGTACATAGACGTGGAATATGAAGGCAACCGTTACCGCGGCGTGTATTTCACAAGTTACCGTCCGGATAGTACGACTGGGAGCAGTTTATATAGCTATCAAGACGACAACGGGTATGAAATAAACACGGCTTATTGGTTTAAGTTCGAGCCTATTGAATGGCGCATACTTTCCCAATCCGACGGCACGGCGTTGCTTATGTCGAATATAATTCTCGACAGCCAGCAGTATTACTACGAAAAATCGGGTACGCGCCTGATAGCCGATAATACAGTTTATCCCACCAATTATAAAGAAAGCGACATAAGGGAATGGCTGAACGATACTTTTTATAAAACGTCGTTCGACGAATTGGCGAAGAGCATAATACAGGAGACGGAAGTGGACAACAGTGC
>CANRAI010000021.1 GCA_947628555.1 uncultured Clostridia bacterium
GCTCGCAGGGAATTAAGGCGGGGCTTATCCGTCCCATAACCGTATTCCCGTTCCCTACCGCTATAATCAACGAAACCGCTCACAGAGCGCACGTAAAGAAGTTCATTACCGCAGAAATGAGCATGGGTCAGATGGTAGAGGATGTTCGTCTTGCAGTAAACGGTGTTAAGCCGGTTGAATTCTACGGACGCAGCGGAGGCAACGTTATGATGCCCGCAGACTTGGTTAAGTTTGTAAAGGAGGGGAAATAATTATGAAGATTGTAGCAGATAAGCCTAAAATGCTTACAGACACCCCGCTGCACTATTGCCCGGGATGCACACACGGAATCGTTCACAGACTTATAGCCGAAACTTTGGAAGAACTTGGTAAAACTGACAATGCCATCGGCGTTATGCCCGTAGGCTGCGCAGTTTTCGGATACAATTATTTCAAATGCGATATGTATCAGGCCGCTCACGGCAGAGCTCCCGCCGTTTCCAGCGCTGTAAGAAGAGTAGTAAATCCCGATAACATCATTTTCTGCTATCAGGGCGACGGCGACTTGGCTTCAATCGGTATGGCGGAAACTGTTCATGCTTGCATGAGAGGCGAAAATATCACCGTTATCTTCATAAACAACGGAATTTACGGTATGACAGGCGGTCAGATGGCGCCTACCACGATGCCCGGCGAAAAAGCCACAACCTGTATTTACGGACGCGACCCCAAGGTTTACGGCAACCCCGTACATATGAGCGAAATGCTTGCTACCCTCACGGGTCCCGCATATATCGAGCGCGTCGCTTGCTTCGACGTACCCCACGTACGCCAGGCAAAGGCGGCTATAAAGAAAGCGTTCCAGATTCAGATGGCGAAGAAGGGTCTTTCCTTCATCGAAGTCCTTGCAAACTGCCCTACGAACTATCATATGACTCCGCTTGAATCTATGAATTTCGTAAAGACGAAGGGCTGCGAGTTCTATCCGCTCGGCGTTTATAAAGATATCACGAAGGAGGAAAAATAAATATGAAAATTATCATCAGCGGCTTCGGCGGTCAGGGCGTTCTGTCCCTCGGTAAATTCATTTCCTATTCCGCCATCGAACAAGACCTGAACACTTCATGGCTTCCTTCCTACGGTCCCGAAATGCGCGGCGGCACGGCTAACTGCTCGGTTATATATTCAGCGGAAGAAATCGCGGCTCCCGTTATCGATAAGCCCGATATTCTTATCGCTTTCAACGAGCCCTCGCTTGTAAAGTTCGAAAATTCAGTTAAAGAGGGCGGCGTTATAATCATTAACTCGGATATCGTTCACCTTAAAACGACGCGTAAGGACGTTAAATTCTACGAGATTCCCGTAGATACGCTTGCTTCCGCAATCAACAAGCGCGGCGCGAACGTATATATGCTCGGCGTGTTGCTTCCCATCTTCAAGGATATATCCGAAGAGGCGGCAATCGGCGCCATCCAGCACGTATTCGAAAACAAGCCCAAGGTCATTCCTTCCAATATCGAATGTCTTAAAGCGGGCGTCGAGTATATGAAACAGCGCATCTGAAAAATAACGGCAACTACAAAATGTCTTCTCTTTAAAGTGAAGGCATTTTGTTTGTTTGCCGCTTTTGTCCGGAAATCGGCAGCGGTAATGTTTATATGAAAAAAAAGAATCCGAAACGCACGTTTTCGCACCCCGCAAGGGATAAGAAGGACGGCGGGCTTTCGGTTGTAAACGAAAAACAGGATAAAGAGGGATTCGGCCCTTCACAAGACGGCGGAGCGCGGGCGGCGGAGAAAAAATCCGACGGCTTTGCGGTCAAAAAAGTCGTCAGCGTGGAGGGGTTTGTCACGCTTGCGATAGTTCTCGCAATCTTTGTGCCGATAGCCGTTATTATGGGCTTCGGCAATATGATAAACACCCTTTTCAATAACGCGCTGGAACTTTTAAGGAATATTTGCTTTTATCTATTAAGCGTTGCCGTGGTCGTCGGGGCGTTAAGTTCGGTTTTGACCGAGTTCGGCGTCATAGCCCTTGCAAATAAAGCGCTTTCTCCGCTTATGAAGCCCGTTTACGGTATGCCGGGGGCGACTTCGATTGCCATTTTTTCTGTGTTCCTTTCGGATAATCCCGCGGTACTTGCCCTTACGGACGACCCCAGATACAGGCGTTATTTCAAGAAATACCAGCTTGCGGGGCTTGCGAATTTGGGCACGGCGTTCGGAATGGGCTTAATCGTCATCGTCAAGCTCGGTAATACGGCAGTGCGCGGCGGCGGTTCCGTAGGGCTTGCCATAGTCATGGGCGTGCTCGGCGCGGTCATAGGCAGTATTTTTTCAACCCGCTGGATGCTACGCAGGGCAAAAAAGGTATATGGAACGACGGAGGAGGCGGCGCCCGCAGGGGAGCATGAATTCGACGTTTTGAAACAACGCGAAGTGCGCAGCGGAAATATTTTGCAGCGTTTTTTCGACAGCCTTTTGGACGGCGGCGCAAGCGGCGTTAAAATAGGTCTTGCCATAATTCCCGGCGTGCTGATAATAGCAAATCTTGTAAAAATTCTCACGAACGGCTGTCCGGACGGCGGATATACGGGCGCGGCGGACGAGGGTGTAGCCCTTTTACCGTGGATAGGCGATAAACTATCCACCATATTCGGCTGGTTATTCGGGTTCGAAACGCCTTCCGCCATAAGTATTCCCATAACCGCACTCGGCAGCGCCGGCGCGGCGGTTGAGCTTGTGGGCGACGGAATGTACACCGCTACCGAAATAGCCGTGTTCACATCTATGTGTATGTTTTGGAGCGGATTCCTTTCCACCCGCGTTGCGATGATGGACAGTCTCGGAATCCGTAACCTTACCACAAGTTCGATAGTATATCATTTAATAGGCGGCATAATTGCCGGTTTCTGCGCGCATTGGCTTTATTATTTGTGCGCCCTGATGTTATAAACATGTGAAAAAGCCGTTTGCGGAGGTAAGCGGCTTTTGTTAATATATAAATTTTTCTGTGTAAAAATATCAAAAAGGCGGCAATTTATTTGACTTTGAACCGCGCATTTATTAAACTAAATTCGAGCAAATTTTCAGGAGATGGCAATGGCAAAAACAATAACGATAGACGAAGCGCTTGCGCTTGTTAAGGACAATTATAAGATAGCCGTCGGCGACGCTACGGTAGAGCCGCAGGGCTTTTTAAGCAATCTGCATAAGATTCTCGATAAAGACCGCGGTTTAAGCATATGGATGTGCCTTACTATGAGGTCGTATCCGTTCTTCGAACACCCCGAATACGGCAATAACATCAGAATAAACAGCGTGTTCTTTTCGGGACCTACCCGTAACGCGTATAATGTTCTGAATACGGTTTCTTACGTTCCCACGCACCTCAGAAAAACGGCGATAACCATCTGCGCGGGCGGCGACCCCGACCTGTTCGTCGGCACGTGCACGCCCCCCAATAAGGACGGCAAAATTTCTTTGGGGCTCAGCAACATCTACGACCGCGAAGTTATGAAGAGGTCTAAAACGGTTATAATGGAAGTCAACCCCAATATGCCTTTCACTTACGGCGACGCCGTTATAGACGAGTCGGACGTGGATTATTTTGTGCCCGTCGATTTCCCTATGGTGCAGGATAAAACCGCGCCCATTAACGAGAAAGACAAGATAATCGGCGGATACATTTCCGACTTCATAAAAGACGGCGATAATTTGCAGATAGGCATAGGTTCAATTCCCAATTCCGTTGTCCAATATCTTGAAACAAAGAAGGATTTGGGTATCCATACCGAGCTTTTGAGCGACGGTTTGGCAGAACTTGCGAAGAGGGGAATAATAAACGGCAGTAAGAAAACTCTCCACAAGGGCAAAATCGTAACCAGCATAGTTTTGGGTACGGATAAAGTATATGAATTCGTAAACAACAATCCCGACGTCCTCGTCATGGATTGCAGCTATTGCAACGCGTACGAAACGCTTGCCAAAAACGAAAACCAGGTTTCAATCAATACGACCCTCGAAGTAGATCTTACGGGTCAGTGTTGCAGCGAAAGCTTAGGTTCAAGGCAGTACAGCGGCACGGGCGGCCAGATGGATACGGCAATCGGCGCCCAGATGTCTAAGGGCGGCAGGGCGTTCATCGCGCTCTATTCGACGGCAAACGTGCGCACGGGCAACGGCGACGAAAGGGTTGAAATAAGCCGCATCGTTCCGCAGCTCAAACCCGGCGCAACCGTTTCGCTTTCCCGCAACGATTTGCAATATCTCGTAACCGAATATGGCGTTGTAAACGTACGCGGCTTGTCGATTGCCGACAGGGCAAAGGCCATCATTTCAATCGCGCATCCCAAATTCCGCGACGAACTGACTCAAAAGGCGAGAGAGCTGGGTTTAATTAAAGGATAAAAAAAATTTAGATAGAGGGAAAATGTATGACTTATAATTACAGTGAAAGAATGGCAAAGATGAACGGCGCCGCTACTAGGGAGATTTTAAAGCTCCTCACGAGGCCGGAAATCATTTCCTTTGCGGGCGGATTCCCCGCAACGCAGTGCCTGCCCCAGAAAGAGGTGCAGCAAATCGCTTTCGAGCTTTTAAGCGAAGGCAGGGCTACCGAAGCGCTTCAATACGGCACGACGGAGGGCTTCAAATCGCTCCGCGAACAGCTTATCGAGTACGTTAAAACGGCGGGCATTGAAAATCAGACCCTTGAAAATACGCTTGTAATAAGCGGCGGACAACAGGGTATCGACCTTATGAGCAAGGTTTTCCTCGACAAGGGAGACTGCGTTCTAGTCGAAAATCCTACGTATCTTACCGCATTGCAGATTTTCGATTCCTATCAGGCGAAGATTGTCGGAGTTGACGCCGACCATAACGGGCTTATTATAGACGACCTTGAAAAGAAAATCAAAAAATACAATCCCAAATTCCTGTACTGCGTTTCCACGTTTTCCAACCCCACGGGTAAGACGTATTCGGTGGAAAACCGCAAAAAGATTGCCGAAATCACGGCAAAGTACAACGTTATGGTACTTGAAGACGACCCTTACAGCAAATTGCGCTTCGAGGGCACTCCCGTACCTAGCATAAAGAGTTTTGACAAGGCAGGCAACGTAGTTTATCTCACAAGCTTTTCAAAAGTTCTTTCTCCCGGGTTGAGAGTCGGCGTTGCCGTCGGAAATCCAGAAGTTATCCGTAAGATGACGATAGGCAAGCAGGGCGTTGACGTAACCACCTCGAACCTTTCCCAGCTTATCGTTGCGGAATATTTGAAGAGAGGCTATATCTTCAAGAACATCGAAAAGAGCCTTCCTATATACAGGGAGCGCAAAAACGCCATGATTGCCGCGCTCAACAAGTATATGCCCGAAGAATACAAATACGTAAACGCAGAGGGCGGTCTGTTTATCTGGGGCGAATTCGACGCGCCTATCAACACGGTGGAACTTGCGCCCGAGGCTATAAAGCACGACGTAGCCTACATTCAGGGTCAGGTATTCTATGCGGACGGCAGCGGTCTGAACACTATGAGATTGAATTTCTCAAACGCTACCGTTGACCGCATAGACGCAGGTATCCACAGACTCGGCGATATGTTCAAAACAGAAATCGCCAAATTGAAGAAATAAAATTTACCGGCGGTCAGCCGATAATTTTGCGCCGCAAGGCGGTAATATTTATAAGGAGTAAATTTTATGGAACTGAAAATCATAAAGACCGAAAACAAAAAGGCTAAGCCCCAGGGCGCGCTCGGATTTGGTAAATACTTTTCCGACCATATGTTCATAATGGAATATGCGGACGGGAAGTGGCAGAACGCGCGTATCCAACCCTATCAGGAACTGCACTTGCAGCCTTCTGCGTCCGTTCTGCATTATGCGCAGGGCATTTTCGAGGGTGCAAAAGCGTTCAAAACAAAGGACGGCAAAATCCGCCTGTTCCGTTTGAACGACAACCTTGACAGAATGAACGATTCCGCCGAAAGACTTTGCATGCCTACGTTCGACAAAAAATTCGTTTACGACGCAATTAAGCAGCTTATTCTCATTGACGAAGATTGGATTCCCACGGACGAGGGCACGGCTTTATACATAAGACCCGCGATGATAGCAACCGAGCCCGCTCTCGGCGTTCACGCGTCAAAGTCGTATTTAATGTTCGTAATTGTCGGACCCGTAGGCGCTTACTACGCTCACGGACTTGCGCCCGTAAAACTTTTGGTTGAAGAGCACTACGTCCGCGCGGCAAAAGGCGGCACGGGCGGCAACAAAGTTATAGGTAACTATGCCGCAAGCATGAAAGCGGGCGAAAACGCTCAGGCTAAGGGCTACGACCAGGCTATGTGGCTTGACGCCAAATATCACCGCTACGTTGAAGAAGTCGGCGCAATGAATATCTTCTTCGTGATGAACGGAATAGTATATACGCCCGCGCTTCGCGGAAGTATTCTTCCCGGAATCACGCGCAGAAGCGCGATAGCAATCCTGAAATCCCACGGCTATAAAGTACGTGAATGTAACGTGGATATCCGCAAAGTTGCCGAAGCTGCCGAAAACGGCACGCTGGGCGAAATTTTCGGCACAGGTACGGCGGCAGTCATTTCTCCCGTAGGTCTGTTCGGATATAAGGGCAAAGATTACGTCGTAAACGGCGGCAATATGGGCGAAATAAGCAAAATGCTTTACAACGAGCTTACAGGTATTCAAAACGGCAGGCTTCCCGACAAGCACGGCTGGGTTGACATTATTAAAGAATAACCATAAATCATATAAAAACCGTAGCGGCATTTGCCGGTCTTAGCGGTAGAAAACTTGGTTTGCATAATAAAAGGCAACGGAATTTCCGTTGCCTTAAATTTTTTTATGTTAATCTGCGGATTTTTCGGGTAAAAATTTCCAATAGCGCGCGGGCATATAGCCGCGCATCTGCTTTTCGTGCGGGCGTTCCTTTATGTTTACCGCCTTATAGTACTTTTTCCAAAGAGTCTGAAAGGTCTTTTCATATTCGGAAAGATAAATTTCCGCCTCGCCCGCATAGCCCAGCACCCAATCGCTGCCGTCGTATATTCCCGCAAGCTTTCTGCGCGTGTCGTGGATGACGAATTTTTCTTCCCTAAATCTTTTGGCAAAATGCGGCATCAGAAGTTCGGTTATGTCGTGGTCGGGGGAGTACGGCGCGTAAAAAGCGCCGCTTTCGCTCTCCATAAACCGCAGAAACCCCGTCATTTTGTGTACTTCGCCCGTAACTTTTTGTTTCAGCTCGTTAAAAATTATAACTTCGGGCGTGTTATAAGCCTTGCTTATGGGGGATTTGCTTTCCATCAGCCGTTTGATATAGTCGAAGGCAATCATCTCTTTTAAACTGTCGCCGCTGCGCAGTACAAGCAGAATATCCCGTACGCCTTCTCTGTCGCAGTTTTCTATGCCCCGCCGTACGCGCGCGCTCTTTTCTTCGTCGTCGGAGACCCGCACAATCTCGCAGTCGAAGGAAATTTGCACGTCCTCGCAGGACGTTATAACGCATTCGGATTCCCTGTATGCGTCGAAAACGGCTGTAAAGAAACTTTCCGAACCCCCGTCCGTAATAAAAATTTTCATATTTCACCCGTCAGAACGGAGAGCGAAGTGGAGTAGTCGGAAAACATATTAAGCTGTTCGGCGCGTTCCTGCGCGCCCTCTATCATAAGCGCGGTTTTTACCTGCGCAAGACTTTCCGACCCGTAAAATTTACCTTTACAGGTTATAAAGTGCTTCGCCCTCTTTAATACTATGCGCATTTTTGCAAGATTATCGAAGTCTAACGGCCCGAACTTTCTTGTCTCGCAAATTTTATATGCGCTTTTCGCGCCTATTCCCGGCACGCGGAGAAGGGAGGCAAGGGGGGCGGTATTTATCTCTATGGGGAAAAGATTCATATTTCTCAAAGCCCAGGCGCATTTCGGGTCGTAATCGGGGGAAAGGTTTTCGCCCTCGCCGCATATTTCATCTACGTCGAAGCCGTAAAACCTTATCAGCCAGTCGGCTTGGTACAGCCTGTGTTCCCGCAAAAGTCCTGCGCCGACGGCGGGCAGCTTGTCTGATTTTACCACGGGAATATAGGAGGAGAAATATACCCTTTTTAAATTCATCTGCCTGTAAAGGGCTTCGGTAAGTTTCAAAATCTGCCCGTCGCTTTCGGGCGAAGCCCCGATAATCATCTGGGTAGTCTGACCGGCGGGCAGTATCCTGCCGCGTTTTACTTTGTTTATTCGGTCGTAATCCATGGCGTCTTTAAGACTTTTCATGGGCAGAAGGAGGCTTTGCCTGCTCTTTTGCGGGGCAAGCAGTTTAAGCGATTTTTCGCTGGGAAGCTCTATGTTATAGCTCATTCTGTCTGCAAGTTTCGCCGCGCGCATAACAAGCGCGCCGTCTGCGTGCGGTATGCCTTTTAAGTGGATATAACCGTTGAAGTTATATAACTTTCTAAGTTTTACCACAGTTTCGCAAAGCAATTCCATAGTTTTATCGGGCGAGTCGAACACGGCGGAGGACAGGAACAGCCCCTCGATATAATTGCGCTTGTAAAAGTTTATTACCAGCTCGCAAATTTCCTCGGGCGTAAGTCTTGCCCGCGGCACGTCGGCGCTGCGGCGGTTGGGGCAGTATTCGCAGTCGTAAATACATTCGTTGCTCATTAAAATTTTCAAAAGCGAAATGCACCTTCCGTCGGGAGTAAAGGAATGGCATATTCCGCCGACGGAAGCGTTGCCCAGCCCGCCTTTTTTATTTGCCCTGCGCGAGCCGGAGGAAGAGCAGCTTACGTCGTACTTCGCGCTTTCCGTCAGAATTTCAAGTTTTCTTTCATCTATCATATTGAACACAGGCGCGGCGCGCCTTAATCTATTATGTGCAAATTTCCGCCGAGAGCAGGAGAAAAGGCAGCCCGGCGGAATTTACCCGTTCAGTCCGCAAAGCGCCGAAAATACCCGAATGGCCGCCTTGCAAACATTTGTTTATATTTGGATTATAGCACCCAGAATGAGTATTGTCAATCGGTTTTAGCAATTTTTTTATAGAATTTGACTAATTTTTTTGTTTGTGTTAGACTGTAAAGACTGGTAAAATTCGTTTTCTTTTATATTTCACGAATTTTTCACTGTTATGTAAAATTGCCGCCCCGACCGCGGGTTATCATAAAAGAGGAGGGTGAAATGAAAGTACTTATTGTCGATGACGAGGAAATGATACGCAACGTGCTTAAAGAGTACGTGGAATTCGAGGGCGGCGAGGCGTACGAAGCCGCAGACGGAATGGAAGCGGTAAAGATGTGCCGCGCCGCCGATTACGATATAATTTTAATGGACGTTATGATGCCCCGCCTCGACGGCTTTTCCGCCGTAAAGGAGATAAAAAAGAACAAAAATATTCCCGTAATAATGCTGTCCGCCCGCGGCGAGGAATACGATAAGCTGTTCGGTTTCGAAATAGGCGCGGACGACTACGTGACAAAGCCTTTTTCCCCCAAAGAGGTTATGGCGCGCGTCCATGCCGTTCTAAAACGTTACAGCGACGAGCCTGCGAGCGATATCGTTTCTTTCGAAGGGCTTACGATAGACATGACGGGGCGCAACGTTTATGTTGACGGGGAAAAGGCGGAACTCACCCCCAAGGAGTACGAAATTTTATTTTATTTCGTAAAGAATAAGGGCATTGCGCTAACGCGGGAAAAGCTTTTAATGGACGTGTGGGGCTTCGACTTCTACGGCGACGACCGCACGGTGGATACCCATATAAAAATGCTGCGTTCTAATCTTAAACAATACCGCAAATTCATAGTTACGTTAAGAGGTCTCGGATACAAATTTGAAGCGTAATAATCCAAATAAAAAGTTAAAACTTAAAAGCGTAAATAAGGCTATGTTCGGCTATTTCTGCCTTTTAAGCGTGCTTTTAATAGCGCTTGTTGACGTGGTTTTTTATATCATAGTCTCCAACTCGCTTGCGAACGGGGCTCATCGGCTTGTGGTAAACGCGGGCAACGACATAGCGGCGCAGATAGCCTTTATCGATAATCCCAAATTGCTGAAAGCAAGCTTTCTGCGCTACCGCGAAGAGGGTATAGAGGCGTACGTATTTTCGGCGGACGGGGGAATAATTCTGCCCGAAGCGGCGGAAATCTCGGAAAACAGGAGAGAGGAACTTATCTCTAAGCTTGCGGACGTAAAGCCGGGTGAAAAAATCACATATATTTCAAACGGTTTTGTCAGTTTTTCCGCCCGCGTGGAATTTGCGGGGGAGAAGGGCATGCTGCTTGTATGCTGTCCGCTTACGATAGTGCGCCAAACCGTTACCACCATGCAGTACTATCTTCTGCTTGTAAGCGCGGTGGCGCTTCTTCTCGCGCTGCTTTTGTCATATAAATTCTCACAAAAGCTTACCCGCGGCATAAAAACGACTTCCGATACCGCCGTAAAACTTGCTCAGGGCGATTTTTCCGTGGAATTCGTAAACGCCGATTACCGCGAACTCGCCCAGCTTTCGGATACTTTGAATTATGTCCGCGACGAAGTGAAAAAAAGCCGCGATTTCCAGCGCGAAATTCTCGCGAACGTCACGCACGACCTTAAAACTCCCCTGACCATGATAAAGGCGTACGCGTCCATGGTACAGGAAATTTCGGGCGACAACCCGGAAAAGCGCAACAGGCATTTGCAGGTTATTATTGACGAAACGGACAGGCTTACGGGGCTTGTGAACGACGTGCTTTCTGTATCTAAGGTAAATTCCAATATCACTGAAATAAACGCAAAGGTATTCAATTTAACCGAATTTCTCTACGGAATAATAAATAAATTCGGATATCTCAAAGAGGACGGCTATAACCTCATGGTGGATATAGAGCCCAACCGATATACCCGCGCGGACGAAGAGAAGATAGGGCAGGTAATCTATAATCTTTTGGGCAACGCCGTAAGCTATACGGGCGCGGACAAAACCGTTTTCGTCTCGCTTAAAAGCAGCCTTGACGGCAAGCGGATAAAGCTTTCCGTGCGCGACACGGGCAAGGGCATTTCCGAAAAGGAACTGCCGCGTATTTGGGAGAGATACTACTGCTCGGAAGAGAATCATTGCCGTCCCGTCAAGGGCACGGGGCTGGGGCTGAATATAGTAAAGGTTATCCTTGAAAATCACTCCTTCGATTTCGGCGTGGAGAGCGAAAAGGGGCATGGCTCCACATTTTGGGTGGATTTTCCCTCCGTTCCCGCAGCCCCGCAGGACGGCGTGCTCAAAGACGAAACGAACTGATAATTTAAAATCCGAAGGCGCGGCTTCAACAGAAGCCGCGCCCCGCTTTTTGGTATGGGCGTTCGCTGAAAAATTTTTTTCGGAAAATTTTTAAAAATTACAAAATTATTAAAGTAATCATTTTGAATTTTGATTTGATTAAGCTATAATATACGGTAGATAAATGTCGCGTAGGTCTTTGTAAAAAAAATCGTTTTTACGGATTAGGCGGCACTCTATTCGAATTTAAAAGGAGACGTATGAAAACTATTGTAATCGGGGTAATCGGCGCAGACGTTCACGCGGTCGGCAACAAGATTATCGAGTACGTGCTTAAAAAGGAAGGGTACAACGTCGTAAACATAGGCGTTCTTTCCTCGCAGGAGGACTTTATCAACGCGGCTATCGAAACCAACGCCGATATGATACTTGTATCCTCGCTGTACGGGCACGGCGAAATCGACTGCCGCGGTATGCGCGAAAAGTGCGTCGAAGCCGGCATAGGCGATATACCCATGTTGGTCGGCGGCAATATCGTCGTCGGTAAGCAGGACTTCGACGAGGTCAGGGAGCGCTTCATAAAAATGGGCTTCAACAGGGCATATCCTCCCGGCACGCCCATAGAAAAAACTCTGCCCGACATAAAGGAAATTCTCGGAGAATAAAATGAGCCGCTATCTAATGATCGATTTTGGCTCTACTTTTACAAAACTCACCGCAATCGACACCGAAACGGAGGATATAATCGCCACGGCGAACAGCTTTACGACCGTCGCGACGGACATAACCGTAGGGTACGAAAACGCGCTGGGGGAGCTGTATTCCAAAATCGGCAAAGAGATAAAATTCGATAAAATCATAGGCTGTTCATCGGCGGCGGGCGGTCTTAAAATGGCCGCCGTCGGGCTTGTAGATGAGCTTACTCTGGAAGCCGCCAAACGGGTCTGCCTCGGCGCGGGCGCAAAGGTGGAGCTGGCTTTTTCGCACCACCTGACTTCGGACGACATAAAGAGCATAATCGATAAAAAGATAGATATAATCCTTCTCGCGGGGGGAACGGACGGCGGAAATTCGGAATGCGTCCTGTTCAACCAGCGGAAACTTGCCGAAAGCGGCTTGAAAACCCCCGTCGTATATGCGGGCAACAAGAACTGTGCGGACGAAATCAGGGCTATTGCCGAAGAATACGGCATGGACGAATATATCTGCGGCAACGTAATGCCCAAGCTTAACGTTCTCAAAGTTGACGAGGCGCGCGACAAGATTAGGGAAATTTTCCTCAAAAACATAATCGAAGCCAAGGGCATCAAAAAAATCGAAAGGGAAATAGACAAGGTGATTCTGCCCACCCCCGAAGCCGTGTTGCGCGCGGCGGAACTGCTTTCCAAGGGCTATGCACGAAAGCGGTTTGGGCGAAATAGTCCTTGTCGATATCGGCGGCGCAACAACCGACTTCTATTCTATGTGCTCAGCTTCCGCAAAGCGCAGCGACGTCATATTGAAAGGACTTGAAGAGCCGTACGCAAAGCGCACCGTTGAGGGCGACCTCGGCATGCGATATTCCGCTCTCGGCGTTTTGGGCGCGCTCACCGCGGAAGAAATACGGGTTTATGACGAGGACGAAGGCGTTGACCTTGAAAAGGAACTTCTGTTTAGGCACGAGCACGTAGATAATATTCCTACAAACGAACATGAAGAGCAGATAGACCGCATAATGGGCCAGATTTGCGTGGATAAGTCGATAGAACGGCATGTCGGCAAGATGGAAGAGATGTACACTCCCATGGGACTTGTGTATTACCAATACGGCAAGGACCTCAGCCAAATACGCTATGTGATAGGCACGGGCGGCGTGCTTGTAAGAAGCAAACATCCTTATGAAATCTTAAAAAAGGTCGAATACGATTTGTCAAAACCGCTCGAACTGCGTCCGCGCCGTCCGGGATATATGCTGGACGCCGACTATATTCTGGCGGCAATGGGGCTTTTAAGCGAAATAGACCCGCTGCTTGCGCTTAAAATAATGAAAAAGCATATAAAGCCCATAAACAACTGAAAAAAACATAATCAAAAACATTATAAAAAGGTGACTTTAAATGGTTCGGAACAGAAAACTAACGGAAGAAGAATTTCTCGAACAGAGAAAAGAGGTGCTTGCAACCTGGCATACGGGCAGCGACCCTCAGCTCGATTTTGAAAATGCCATTGCATTTTTAAAGAGCGTGCCCGACGAAAAGAATTTCGCAAAAAAACTTGCGAAAGCCAAGGCAAACAACAGCCGTACATTAGTGCAGCCCCGTGCGGGCGTGCCTTTGGTGCACAAACATATAGAATTGCTGCAATACCTCGAAGAGTGCGGCGCAGACTTCCTTCCCACAACGATAGACAGCTACACCCGTCAGAACCGGTATGCGGAGGCGGACAGGGGAATAGAGGAGAGCGCCAGGGAGGGCAGGGCGCTTTTGAACGGCTTTCCCGCCGTCAACCACGGAGTTACGGGTTGTAAAAAGGTATTCAACGCCGTAAACGTGCCCTTGCAGGCGCGTCACGGAACTCCCGACGCAAGGCTTCTCGCCGAAATTATCCACGCTTC
>CANRAI010000022.1 GCA_947628555.1 uncultured Clostridia bacterium
GTTCCGCCCGCGCAGCTGCCGTTCATGCGCTGTTCGGTGCCGCCCGTGACGAAGATGATTGTGGCGTCCTCGCCTCCGAGTTCCACCGCCACGTCTGTTTCGGGATAATACTTGCGTATGGCGATAAACGCAGCCTGCACCTCCTGCACAAATGCGACGCCGCTGCGCTGCGAAAGCCCAAGCCCCGCGCTGCCCGTCATAGCGACGGAAAATTCGCCCGTAAACTGTGCCCTTATTTTTTCGAGTTCGGAAAGAACGGTTTCCTTCACCTTAGAATAATGGCGTACGTAGGAGGTGTATAAGATTTTTTCGCCGTCGGTCACACTTGCCTTAACGGTTGTCGAACCGACGTCTATTCCGAGTAATTTTGTCATATTTCCGCTCACGGCAAGGAGCTCCGAAATTCACGGAAATCCTGCCGATTATATAGATTATAACAAATAAAAACGAACATTTCAATTTTATGAGCGGGTAATTTCTGTTAAATTATTATGAAATTTTACAGTCAACACGGGTAATCGCAGGCAATTCTGCCATTCATTACCTGCCCTTGCCGTATTTGTTTTTGGTGGCTATTCCGCCGCGGATGTGTCTTTCCGACAAATTTTTGTCAAGCACGCGCCTTACTTCCGTATAAAGCGCCTTATCTATTCCTTTCAGCCTTTCCGTAACATCCTTATGCACGGTGGATTTGCTGACGGCAAAATACTCGGCGGCGGCGCGCACGGTTGATTTCGTCTCTATTATATAAAGTCCTTCCTTTATTACCCTTATTGAGATGTAGTCCTGCATTTTCGGCTTCTCCCGTAACGACGTTGAACTTTACTAAAATATATGTCGCCCGCCGTCGGGTTATGCCGAATTTTGAAAGCCGCATAAAATAACCAGCTTATTGGGAAGACGTATAACGCCACCGCCTGAATGTATATACGAATGTGGGAAATTTTGAGAATTTGTGAAATATTTATGAAAGGTCGAAAAAACTTTAAATTATGCTTGCGTACGCGACATAAATATGATAATATATATTTAGACTAAACTAAACTAAGCGAGGTTTACATTTATGAGCAATTTGAGAAAATGGCTTGTTGTTGTACTCTCGGTTATGGTTACCGTTTTATGCGGCGTAGCCATTACCGCGTGCAACACCAATACGGACTGGCGGGTTCCGAAAGGCGGACTTGCAGCCGACAGCGGATACGTTGCGCCGCCCGAAAAAACGGACGACCACTTTTATCACGAGGGTGAAAACCCCAACGATTTCGTTAATTCCGACGGCGGCTACGTGGTTAAAACGGTCAGCCTCGGCGGAATGCCCGTAAGCAATGTTACGGTCAGGGTAATCAACCCCGGCACAGGCATTACGCTTATCGAAGGTCTGACGCAAAACGGCGAAGTAAGGTTCAATATCGAACCGGGCGCATATAAGCTTGAATACGACCTCCCCGAAGGGTATTCCGAATCAGAGGATACGGTTCACGCGCTTTCGGCGGATAAGCTTTCCGTGACAACCGTATTCAGTTCAAGCGTAATCAAATCGACCGTTCCGGACGACCACCTTTACAGTCTCGGTGAAGTTATGTACGACTTCGAAGTTTCCAACCTCGACGGGGCTACAAGAAAGCTTTCCGATTTACTCCTCACAAAAAAAGTGGTTATAATCAACTTTTTCTTTACGAGCTGCTCCCCCTGCAGAGCCGAATTCCCCGCTCTTGAACAGGCTTACGAGCTTTATAAGGAGGACGTCGAAGTTGTCGCGCTTGCGGATAGCGGGAAAGATTCCGCCGCTTCAGTAAAGGGCTTCCAAGGCACTTTCCAAGCAGAATCTGCGGACAGCATTAACCCCATAAGACTTACGTTTTTTATGGCTTTGGATTCGATAAATCTCCATAACCGCTTTGGCGTAAACGCCTTCCCCACCACCATTGTCGTTGACCGGTACGGCGTCATCGCCGACGCGCATGAAAACAGTCAGCCTTCGACCGAATGGTGGAAAGCGTTGTTTAAGCTGTATTGTTCGGACGATTATCAGCAGAATATAGTTTCGGACGTCGGCGGAAACGAAGAACAAGAGCCAGTTGCACCCGGCGCGGATATCGATCCTATGCCCGAAGATCAGAATTTGCTTAAAGAAGCTCTTCTGCACGAATCGATGAAAGATAACCCCCATTACAATGATATTAAAATTTACGGTCCCGATAAAGGTAGCCGCGACGAAAAATACAACTGGCCCTATCATATAGCGCAGGACGAAGAGGGAAGCAAATACCTGACCCCTGCAAACTTGACCGTAAATAATTCCTGGGCAATTGTTAAAACTGACATAACTCTCGAAAAAAACGAAACGCTTTCCATAGAGGTTAACTATAACACAGAGGAAAACGGTGACTTGCTTTATATAATTTTAAACCAGTCCAACGAATTATACCATGTGCTTTCAGGCAACTCCGGCGGATGGCAGGAGATTACCCTTTACTCCTCAACCCGAAGAACGAGCGTAAACATATCAATAACATTCTCCAAGAACCTGCAACTGACGGTTGAGGACGAATTCTTAGGGCTAAGAAATCTCCGTATCGAAAAGCTTGATCTAAACTCAAAGGACGCTTTGGACATACGCACAGACGCCGCCTCAAAAAACGAAGACGACAGCATAAGTTTTGAAGACGTATATCTGCAAAGCGAAGGCGACGGTTTCTACCATGTGCAAGTCGGCGATGTCCCCCAAGACAACGACCCTATTCTGTTTACGGATATTATGGAAACGTCTTTTTACATGGAGCAGCATCTTAAAGGCTATACTCTTTACAACGACAGCGCGGTTGCCTTGCCCCTCTCAATATACAATCTCTGCTATTGGCGTTTCAACGACTATACTAAGAATGAAGTATTTATCAAGCTGACAGACGATGATACTTTGGATAAGAAATACACCGACATCATTATAGACAGTTTCTATATCCAGGACGGCTCGGAAGCTACCGTTCCCGTAACGGAAGACTTAAAAGAAGTTCTTAAAGCGTTCGTTAAGGCCATTTCGGACGGCAGCAAACTTAACTTCCAGGATACTGCGCAAGTGACGAACGACACCTGGCTTGAACTGTGCCATTACTTCAGCATGGAAGGTCAGGGCGACCATACCGCAAAGGATCACGTTTGCCGTGCGACAACGAATATCGGCGCGGGAAGAACAATGACCTATGCAATTGAACTTAAAGAAGGCAAAAGGGAAATAGACACTACCCAAGCGACGAGGAAGAACCACGCGGGCGGTCTGTTCTATAAATTCACCGCTCCCAAAGCGGGCGTATATTCCTTCAAATCGATAGGCGAGCGCGACCCCAACGGTCCCGATCCCATGATTTTAATGTGGAAAGAAGACGCGGACGTATATGGCTCTGACTATATAGAAAATGACGACTCGTTAAGCGTTGAGGACGCCCTTATAAACCCCACCACTAATTTCTGCTTAATGTTTTATCTTGAAGAAGGGGAAACCATTTGTCCTCAGCTTACTACCCAATCCACCGAGATTGTAGGCAAATACGAAATCGAAATCAAATACGAAGGCGAAAGCCACTATGAGCTTGAAGTCGCAACCACCGGCGGCGGCTTGTGGACTTATGACAGGAGCAACAACGTTTACTATATGGCGGTAGAGGCAGGCAGAAACACTTACGACGGTAAATATTATAACATTAACGACGGACAGTACTGCTCGCCTATGTACATCGATTTCATTCACAGGAATTTCTTCGACCAGAACCAAAATTCTTTGAAAGACATGATCGATCATGGCGAATTCGACCTTGCAAACAAAGGCAGCGGAAACTTTACCGGCAAGATGAACGAGTATTATCTGAATGCAACTTCGAAGGATAAGGATGATCCTACCTACGGCATGATTGAGGCTGACGACGACCTGGTA
This sequence comes from uncultured Clostridia bacterium, assembly GCA_947628555.1. Lineage (GTDB taxonomy): Bacteria > Bacillota > Clostridia > Christensenellales > Borkfalkiaceae > Coproplasma. The sequence continues at coordinate 3,929 of CANRAI010000022.1, forward strand.
AAGATATTAAGCGTATTTGCGCAGATTATACAAGACGACCAAGGTTCAGACGTTAAATCCCGCATTTGGGAATCGTTTGCTTGCTACTACCATTACTACGGTGCAGATACTTGGGTAGATATGGAATAATTTGCCTGAATATTTCTGAACGCCCTTCGGCAAACGCCGAAGGGCGTTTCATAAAAACAGGTCTGCGTTTACTGTATGTTTATAATACCGTTATAAACTCATAGAATCCCTTATCGGCTATTTGGGTATATGGAGCGAAGCGCAAAGCCTGGCGGCTGCCAAACTTGCAAATTTTGAAAAAAATCAAAACTTTCACAAGGTTTTCTGTTTCAAACTATTGCCTATTTATTTAATATGTAATATAATATATCTATAAAAATTCTTTGGAGGATATAAAATGCAAAAAGTTTTTAAACGGGTTGCGATAGCTCTTTTGGCGCTTGCCGCGACAATATGTACGGTGGTTTTGGCGGCATGCCAGCCAAACGATGATAAGACTGACAACGGTTCTACCACGGACGGAAAAACAATTACTTTTACCATAAATGACGAAAAAGGTAATCCAATTGACGGTACTACTTTCGGTGAAGATTTGTATGATCCGAACTCGCATCAAGTTTATCTTCAATTCTGTATCAGTGGAAATGAAGGACAATGTTGTGGTAAAACTCCCAACGTCGACAAAGACGGTAAGGCTACAATTGAAAGAGCGGATCTCAAAACTTTTCTTGAAGAACAGAAAATTGCGGATATAAATTCGGCTAAACTTGATTTGCATGTTATACGTGTTGAGAAAAAAGGATATAGCAAAGATTATAATACATATACTTTTGGCGAAATGCCCAATAATATAGTGATAACGCTTAAAAAGGCAGACTAAGCGCGCGCCGTAAATATTAACGAATAATAAAATTTTGTATCCGCCGCAAGAGCGGCGGATAATTTTATAAAAAATTCAACATATAAAATAAAAAGGAGAAAAAATGAAGAAGAAAAAAATTTTCATCGCGCTTCTCGCTTCTCTGTGTATTTCGGCGGGAGCGGCCGGACTTGCAGCATGTAAACCTGACGGCGCCGAGGGGCGCGATTCCGCGCTTTACAATCTGTATCAGAAGTATTGCGAAACGACGGATTCCCCCGCTTCCTATGAAGAATGGCTCGGGCAAGTCCTTGCAAGCATCGGGCAGCCCGGCGAACCCGGTAACCCCGGCGAACCCGGCGAACCCGGGGAACAGGGCGACCCCGGCGAGGACGGAGAAGACGGGCTTGACGGCGACGGAATTGAGGACATCACTTTAAGAGAGATAGACGGCAAGCAATATTTCGAATTTAAGTTCACAAGCGGCAAAATCATAAGAATAGCCGCGGACGGATCCGAAAAAATTGTCTCCCCCTCCTTTACAATCAAAGCTGTGGATCAGAACGGCGACCCCGTCAAAAACGCTTATTTCAACATAAGCTATTACGACAATACAACATACACGTCAGTATATTTGAAAGAGGACGGCAAAACAGCGACCGAAAGAGCGGACGCGTACGCTTTTAAGACAAACAGCAAGGGCGTCGCTACTTTCTATTGCTTTGACATTGATTTGGATAAAAAATATACTGCTTGCCCCGCGTCCGAGGAGTCGATAAATATAAAAGGAGTTACCGCTATTCCCAAAGGCTATGACACAGATTTCGGAGAATCCTTCGGAATGCCAAACACTTCCGTGGATTTCACCAAAGGCGAGGACAATAATTTTACTGCCGACGCAAAATTCATATTGAGTAACAGCTGGCAGAACTTGTACGACCCTTCCAGCGACCTTCAATACAAACGTTACGTTCCCGATTTAGCCAAACCCGACGAAATAAAGGTTGACTATTCTCCCTATGTCAAAAAAGCGGCTAAGGGCAGATATAACTACTTTACATTTGCCCCCCGCACGAATATACCGGCAGGCGATAATGATGTTGAAGAATATAACGCGCTTATGAATAAGGCGGCTTCCGGCATTTACAGATTAAGCTGGAAAGCAAACAGGTCGAGCGCAAACGTCGATCTTAGGTATTACAACTTCGAAACCGGCAACTATTTTGTATTTAATGAGGACAAATCTCCCTCCGACACGCTTATAATTCAGCGTTCGGGTATGGCGCCGACAGACGAAAGCGCTCTTCAAGCGGAATATAACAAATATGTTCAAGTTTCAGGCGATACGCCTTATGCTGCCTGGCTGGAAGAATACAAGGCTACTTTCTCTGGCGGAAATTATATAGATATAGAAGTTAATTCAGATCAGGCTACTAAGTCATTCAGTTTAGCATTCATTTCAGACTCCAACTGTGAAGTTACAATATCCGTCGAAAGAATAGGCGACGTTGCCCAATGGACGGACGAATCCAATGAAATCGACTGCCCTCCCAACGCTCCAAAAGAAATCGATAAGGAAGGCAGCGTAAAGGACGTTCCGCTCGACGCGAAAGTAGTCAAGGGAAGCGACAATTACTATCACTTAAACGACGCCAACGGCCCTGTAATTTACGTACAGCTTAAAAAAGCCACGCGCGTAAATCCCAACTCTATGGAATATCTTGCAGCTTATCCCATAGACAATCCCGGGCCCGGCAGCGATCCCAGCCAACCTACGACAGGGTCAGTATTTATATATACCGAGAACAGATTCGACGAAGCTACAAACTCGGGCGTACACGTTCACACCGACTATACGAAAGTAGTAACAGGCTACGCAGCCAAAGCTAACAGCGACGGGCTTTACCGCGTAAACGACCTGTTATTGCAGGTTTTGAAGAACTATTGCAGCAGCTTCTTCTCCTACGGTGAATCTTATTGGGTTGCAGCTTGCAGCTACTACGGTCCCGTTCCTGACGGCACGGAAAACGCGCCTTACGAAATAGAAAATTTAAACACCGACGGCGAATTCGAGGGCACATTAAATTCAAGCGGCAAGACATACTTCGTATATAAACCCCAAACCGAAGGCTACTACGGATTTACGGCGACAACGCAAGGAGTTTCGCTTGAAATTACCCACGACGGCGTAACGGAAATCGACGACACCTATTATATGCACTTGAACGCTCTTGAAGAATTTGTATTCAGCGCAAGCGGCACAGCCGGAAAAGTAAATCTTCACGTGATTTCTCTCAGCGCAAACACTATAATAGCATGGTCGTCCAACGGCAATTTGGAAAGCGGCACGGAAGAACACCCCATAGAAGTCAAGGCGGCTCACAACGGCGTAACACTTGTCTCAATCGACCATACCGCTTATAATCAGCCCATTCACGTATCTCTGTATGTTTTGTTCGGCGGCGACGGCACATATAAATTAACCGTTTACGGCAGCAGTAATGCCGTTGTGAGCGATGAAAAAAACGAAAATATCATAGATAAAAATTTCATTCTTATCCATGAAAAAACAACTCAGAAAATTACTATTGACTGCCCCAATGACGGATATTTCTATATCAAGATTACGAAAGTAAACGACTCAACCGAAGCTACCGCTTCCGCGGTTTCAAAATCGTACGCGGCGGCTTTAAAAGAAGAGGACAAAATCGTTTCTGAGAACAAGAAAAATTTCTGAGAAAAGCCTGACGGCAATTATTCAAACAAAAAAATACGGCGTCTCCGCCGTATTTTTTGTTTATTATATTAAACACATTATCATTTTTTTATTATATTGAATACATTATCATTTTTTTACTTTATTTTATCCTTATTTTATCCTTGCCGCCCATGTATTTGCGGAGAACTTCGGGAATATATACCGAGCCGTCCGCCTGCAAATGGTTTTCAAGGAAAGCTATAAGCATTCTGGGGGGAGCGACTACCGTATTATTTAAGGTATGCACAAATTCGTTTCTGCCCGTCTTTTCGTTTTTATAGCGTATCCCGAGACGGCGAGCCTGCGCGTCGGTCAGATTTGAACAACTGCCCACCTCGAAATACTTGCCTTGACGGGGGCTCCACGCCTCTATGTCGCAGCTTTTATACTTTAAATCGGCAAGGTCCCCCGAACAGCATATAAGCTGGCGAACGGGAATTTCCATGGACGTGAACAGCTCAACCGTATAACGCCACATCTTCTCGTACCACTCGTCGCTCTGTTCGGGCTTGCAAAGTACAATCATCTCCTGTTTTTCGAACTGGTGGATACGGTAAATGCCGCGTTCCTCCAAACCGTGCGCGCCCTTTTCCTTGCGGAAGCACGGCGAATAAGACGTAAGAGTCTGCGGCAGCGCGCTTTCGGGCAGGGTCTGACCCATAAATCTGCCTATCATCGAATGTTCGGAAGTGCCTATAAGATACAAATCCTCGCCCTCGATTTTGTACATCATTCCTTCCATTTCCTCGAAGGACATTACGCCCGAAACAACCTCGCTCCTTATCATAAAGGGCGGTATGCAATAGGTGAAGCCCTTGTCTATCATAAAATCGCGAGCATAAGTCAAAACGGCGGAATGAAGGCGGGCAATATCACCCGTTAGATAATAAAAACCGTTGCCACTTGTTCTTCTGGCGCTGTCAAGGTCGATTCCGTTCAAACTTTCGAGAATATCAAGGTGATAGGGAACTTCAAAAGGTTTCGGCTCGGCTTTAAGGAAAGTTTCGCCCTGAACGTTTTCGCTGTCGTCCTTGCCTATCGGCACGTCGTCCGCGATTATGTTGGGAATCAAAGCCATTGCCTTTTTAAGCGCCGTTTCCACCTCTGCGCTTTCGGATTCAATCTCAGTTACGCGTTCGTTATTCGCTTTGGAAAGCGCTTTAACTTCCTCCGCTTCCGCCTTTTTGCCCTCGCGCATAAGCGTTCCTATCTGCTTTGCAAGGCGGTTTCTGTCCGCGCGGCGGGTATCGCCTTCCTGTTGAAGCTCACGCCGCTTTTTATCGAGCGACAGGACTTCGTCAACCAGGGGAAGCTTATAATCCTGAAATTTCTTTCTGATATTCTCCCGTACGATATCGGGATTTTCGCGTATAAAATTGATGTCAAGCATAATTTTATTATAATTCAAAATTTTGGTAATTGCAATTAAATAGCCGATAATATGTTGAAAATGAATATTATTTATGATACAATATTATAGATTAGTATAGTAAAACCGTCCGTTTTACGGAGAAAGTAAATGAGCAAGATTTTTTATAACAGCACGGGTAAATCCCGCGAGGAACATTCCGAAGAAGCCGCCGCGCCCGAAGAACAGGCTGCGGAAGAGGCAGCCGCCGCCGACAACGTGCAGATGGCGCTGTTCCCGGGCGACGAAGAAACGGGCGACCCTTCCGACGTGGAAAGCAGCGGCAATATAAATAAGCAAAAACTTATGCGGTACTTCAAACGTCACCGCAAAAAATCCGCCGCGGTAAAAGTTGACAGATATTCGCCCAAACTGAATGTCGGTCTTACTTCCGCACAGGTGGAGACAAGATTCAAACAGTTTCTTTTCAACGCGACTAACAAGCAGTACTCGCGTTCCTATACGGGTATTTTTCTCGGGAATATCTGCACTTTTTTCAACCTTTTGTGCCTATTGGCGGGTATCGCCCTTTTGGTTGCAAATACAAAGGGCCTTACAAACTACCTCGTCCTCGCCATAACCACGGCGAATATTTTCATAGGAACCTTCCAGGAAATACGCTCCAAAATTTCAATAGACAGGCTGGCTATCCTCAACGCCAACACCGTGAAAGCCGTGCGCGACGGAGAAATAGTGGAAATTCCGACGAAAGAAATAGTTCTCGACGACGTTATTCTGCTTGAAACGGGCAATCAGGTGCCCGCGGACTGTATCCTGGCGGAGGGCACGGTTGAGGTAAACGAAAGTCTTTTGACGGGCGAAAGCGTGGCGATAAAGAAGTCCATAGGCGACACTTTGTTTGCGGGCAGCTTCATTTCGAGCGGAAGCGGGAAATTCCGCGTTGACAAAGTAGGCAAGGAAACTTATCTTGAAAAGCTGACCGCAAAGGCAAAAAAATACAAAAGACCTAATTCCGAGCTTATGAATTCCACAAAGCTCATAATTAAGGCGATTTCCATACTCATCATTCCCGTGGCAATAGGCAGCTTTTTCATAGCCTATCACGCCGCCCTCGACGGCAGGGCTGAAAGGCTGGACCAGGTAATTGCGGGGATTTTCTCGCAGGAGGCGAATTACGCCATCCAGCGAACGTGCACCGTTGTAATAGGAATGATACCTTCGGGAATGCTTCTTTTGACATCTGTGGCGCTTGCCGTTGGAATTATCAGGCTTGCAAAAAGCCGCACTTTGGTGCAGGATATGTATTCCCTTGAAATGCTGGCGCGAGTAAACGTTCTTTGCCTCGACAAGACGGGAACGATAACGGACGGCAGAATGAAAGTCAACGACAATATAATTTTGAATACCGTTGATGACCTTTCGCTTAAAGACATTATGGGCAGTATGCTTGCAAGCCTGCAAGACAATAACCAAACGTCAATCGCGCTTTATAACCACTTCGGTTACAGCGATAAGCTTACGCCCGTCACGATATTGCCCTTTTCCTCAAAAAGAAAGCTTTCGGCTGTGACGTTCGACGAAGCCGGAACATTTGTTATGGGCGCGCCCGAATTTGTTTTAAAGCCCTGCCCCGTCAAGGTGGAAAAGATAGTTAAGCAATATGCGCAAATGGGGCTGCGCGTTATAGTACTCGCCCACTCAACGGCGGGAATTTCAGGCGAAAAGCTTCCCGCCGCGTTAAAGCCTATTGCGATAATCTCCATTGCGGACAACATACGCGAGGACGCGGTAAACACTATAAAATGGTTTAAAGAAAACGACGTCGCCGTCAAGGTAATTTCGGGCGACAACCCCGTTACCGTCGCCGAAGTAGCGAAGCGCGCAGGCATTGCGGGCGCGGAAAGGTTTATTTCTTTGGACGGACTCAACGACAGCGAGGTTGAAAACGTCGCCAACAAATACACGGTTTTCGGCAGGGTTTCGCCCGAACAGAAAGCCGTTCTGGTAAGGGCGATGAAAGCCGCGGGAAATACAGTTGCAATGACAGGCGACGGCGTAAACGATATCCTTGCGCTTAAAGAGGCGGACTGCGCCGTATCCGTTGCTTCGGGAAGCGAAGCGGCGAGAAACGTAAGCCACCTTGTGCTTATGGACAACAACTTCAACTCAATGCCCAAAGTCGTGGCGGAAGGCAGGCGCGTCATAAACAACATTAAAAACTCGTCCTCACTGTTCCTTATGAAAACGCTTTTTACGGGGCTGCTTGCAATTATTTGTATTGCAATGGGGCAATCCTATCTTTTTATGCCCTCCAATATGCTTCTGCTTGAAACGGCGGTAATCGCCATTCCCTCATTCTTCCTATCCTTGCAGCCCAACAAGGACAGGGTGCAGGGCAAGTTTATAACGCACGTAATGAGCAACGCCGTGGCGGGCGCGTTAGTAATGGTAATTTGCGTTATGTCGATGTATCTTACAAACGTTTTAGCGCCCGAAGAATTCGGAAACTTTTACCGGCCTTTATGCATTATGGCGCTGACTTTTTCAGGGCTTGTTATGGTATTTAAAATTTGTCGGCCTTTTAACGCATACCGCGCGTGCCTGTGTCTTTCGGTGTTCACCATATGCGTAGTCTGCTTTGCCATTCCAATCTTAACGGAAACTCTGTTTTATAAGGGCTGGATGCAACTTGAATGGGATTATGCGAAGGTTTTGGTGCTTGTGGTAGTACTTGAAGCGGCTTTCCAGATTGCCGACTGGATTGTAAAGGTTATGCAGATTATAATGCCTTCGGCGCGTAAAACCGTCCACAAAGGCAAAAGCGATACATAGAAAGAAATAGTATTGATTTAGTTCCATTTAATGAGGTTAATCGAAAAATTTTACCGAATTTAAGCGCGCGGCTGCCGTACGGCAGCCGCGCATTGTTTTATCCTACTATTTTGTTTTATCCGATTAATTTGTTTTATCCGACTATTAAAATAGACTTTACGACATTTTATTCGAATGAATAACGTACTAAGCTTTAAACAAAGGATATATTAAAGCTTGAAATTTCACCTTACGCACGGTTGCGTTGCAAAGTTGCGTTAGTCCTCTTTGTCCGTAGCCGAATCTTCTTCCGCAGGTTGCACGTGAACGTCGGCGGCGGTTTCTTCGGGAGCGGCGGTTTCGGTTTCCTCGTCGCGCTCGGTTATGGCAACTGTTGCCACTACTCCGTCTTTAAGCCGCATTAAGCGCACGCCGCGCGTATTGCGGCCTATCAGCGATATATCGGAGACGTGCATCCTTATAATTGTGCCGCCGTCCGAAATAATCATAAGGTCGTCGTCCGCGGAGACCTCTTTCATGTTTACAAGATAGCCCGTAGTTTCGGTAAACACGCCCGCCTTTATGCCTTTGCCGGCTCTGCCCTGCACGCGGTAATCTTCAAGCCGCGTACGCTTACCGTAGCCGTTGGACGTAACAGTAAGGATATCCTTGTTATCATCTACCACAAGCATATCCACAAGGCAATCGTCCCCTTCAAGCTTCATTGCCCTTACGCCGGCTGTATCCCTGCCCATAGAGCGCACGTTTTCCTCGGAAAACCGTATGCACTTGCCTGAGCGCGAAGCAATCATAAGCTCGTCCGAGCCCGTGGTAAACTGTACGGAAATCAGCTTGTCGCCCTCGTTAAGGCGGATAGCGATTTTTCCGTTCCTGTTTATTCTTTCAAACTCTTCGAGTTTAGTCTTTTTGACAAGCCCGTTTTTAGTCGCAAAGGAAATATAACCGCTGTCGGTGCTGACGGGGATAATCGTTTCTATTTTCTCGTTCTGTTCAATCTGCACGATATTCACTACCGCTCTCCCGCGCGCCGTACGGGCGGCTTCGGGTATTTCGAACGCCTTTATGCGATAGACTTTGCCGAGGTCGGAAAACAGAAGCAAATCGTCGTGCGAGGAACATACGAACATCTTTTCGATAAAATCCTCTTCCTTGGGGCGGTGCGCCGTAACGCCCATACCGCCGCGGTTCTGCGCGTGGTATTCTGCGACGGGCAGACGCTTTACGTAGCCCGTGTGGGTCATTGAAATTACTACCTGCTCCACGGGAATGAGGTCCGCGTCCTCAATGTCGCCCGTGAAATCGGCAACTACTTCCGTCTTTCTCGAAGAAGGATATTTGCGCTTGATTTCCAAAAGGTCGTTTTTGATTAGTTCGAGAACGCGCGGCTCGTGTTGGAGAATATCGTTCAAGTCGGCTATGGTAGCTTCGAGTTCGTTCAGTTCATCGGTGATTTTATCCACTTCGAGGTGGGATATTCTGTAAAGACGAAGCTCTGCGACAGCCGTTGCCTGCCTTTCGTCCAAAAGGAAATTCTGCGTAAGCTTTTGCACGCAGTCCGTCTTATCCACGGCATTACGGCAAACCTCCACGACTTCCTCAATGCTCGCCTGCGCGGTAACCAGCCCTTTTAAAATATGGGCGCGCTCTTCCGCTTTCTGCAAGTCGAACTTGGTGCGGCGGACTATTATGTCCTTCT
>CANRAI010000023.1 GCA_947628555.1 uncultured Clostridia bacterium
GGCACGATAGGCGATATCGAAAGCCAGCCGTTTATAGAGGCTATAAGGCAGGTCGCGCGCGAAGTCGGCAGGGAAAATTGCTGCTTTATCCACGTAACCCTCGTTCCGTATATTTCGGGTTCTGAGGAATTTAAATCCAAGCCTACGCAACATTCCGTAAAGGAATTGCAGGGAATGGGCATTAACCCCGACATAATTATGGCGAGGGTAGATTCCCCTCTTCCCAAGGACGTGCGCGCGAAAATAGCGATGTTCTGCAACGTTGAGCCGGAGTGCTGTATCGAAAATCTTACAATGCCCGTCCTGTACCAATGCCCCATAATGCTTGAAGAAAGCAATTTTTCCACGATAGTTTGTAAAAAACTCAACCTCGACCCCCGCGTTATAGATCTTACGGAATGGAATAAAATGCTTAAAAAGGCGGCGGCATGCGATAAGACGGTGAAAATCGCGCTGTGCGGCAAGTACGTTCAGCTCCACGACGCGTATAAATCGGTTGCGGAGGCGCTTGCGCACGCGGGTTATGATAATTCTGCCCGCGTAGATATCAAATGGGTCAACACCGAGGAACTTACAAAGGAAAATATAGCGGAAGCTTTAAGCGATTGCAAGGGTATCCTTGTGCCGGGCGGTTTCGGCGGCCGCGGAGTAGAGGGCAAGGTTCTATGCGCGGAATACGCAAGGGTCAACAACGTGCCCTACCTCGGCATATGCCTGGGAATGCAGACGTCGGTTATCGAATTTGCCCGCAACGTTCTGGGCTATAAGGACGCAGATTCTTCCGAATTTGCGCCTCATTCCAAGCACTGCGTAATAGATTTAATGCCCGACCAGCACGGCGTAAAAATGGGCGGAACAATGCGGCTGGGCGCGTATCCCTGCAAGGTGCTGGGCGAAAAAATGCGCATGGCGTACGGCTCTGAACTCATTTCCGAACGCCACCGCCACAGATACGAATTCAATAACGATTTCAGGGCGGAATTTGAAAAGGCGGGAATGAAAATCGCTGGCACATCGCCCGACGGGCTTCTCGTCGAAGCGGTGGAAATACCCGCTAACGACTTCTATGTCGGCGTGCAGTTCCATCCCGAATTTAAATCCCGCCCGCAAGCGGCGCATCCGCTTTTCCGCGAATTTGTAAAGGCGGCGGTGGAATACACAAAATAAATTTTTTAAGGTGTAAATGAATTTCAATAAAAATTTCAACAAGTTAGCGGAAAGCTATCTGTTCGCCGAGGTCGCCCGTCGCGCTTCGGCGTTTACATTTACACACCCCGATAAAAAATTATTGAATTTAGGCATTGGCGACGTAACGCTGCCCCTCGCGCCCGAAGCGGTAAAGGCAGTGCGCGCGGCGGCGGAGGAGATGTCGGTTTCCAAAACTTTCAAGGGTTACGGCCCGTATGAAGGCTACGCTTTTTTACGGGAAGCGATTTCCGGATATTATTCTTCTTTGGGCGTCGGAATTTCTCCGCACGAAATTTTCGTTTCGGACGGAGCAAAAAGCGACCTCGGCAATATCCTCGATATTTTTTCCGTGGATAACACTGTTTTGATTCCCGACCCCGTCTATCCCGTATATGCGGATACAAACGTAATGGCGGGTCGGAAAATAATTTTTGCGGACGCCACCCCGCAAAACGGCTTTCTTCCAATGCCGGATGACGGCTTAAAAGCGGATATAATTTATATCTGTTCACCGAATAACCCCACGGGGGCGGCATATTCAAAGGAACAACTGGCAAAATGGGTGGAATACGCGAACAGAAACGGTGCAATAATACTTTATGACGCGGCGTACGAGGCGTTCGTGTCCGATGATTCGCTTGCCCGCTCGATATTCCAGGTTGAAGGCGCGCGCACATGCGCAATAGAAATTTGCTCGCTTTCCAAAACGGCGGGCTTCACGGGTATGCGGTGCGGCTATACGGTAATTTGCGGCGAACTTGAAAGAGAGGGCGTTTCTGCAAACAAACTTTGGCTTCGAAGACAGAGCGCTAAATTCAACGGAACGCCGTATATCGTCCAGCGGGGCGCCGCGGCTGTCTTTTCAAAAGAGGGACAAAGGCAGATAAAAGAAAATTTAGGCTATTATAAGGAAAACGCAAAAACGATATCGGGCGCGCTCGACGAGGCGGGGATTTTTTATACGGGCGGCAGAAATTCGCCTTACATATGGCTTCGTTGCCCGTTGGAATCCGACAGTTGGAGCTTTTTCGACTTTCTTCTAAACGAAGCGCAAATAGTAGGCACGCCCGGCGCGGGATTCGGAAAAAACGGCGAAGGTTTCTTCCGCCTTACGGCTTTCGGCAGCGCGGAGGACACCCGCGAAGCCGCTTCAAGACTTAAAAATTTCTTTAAAAAATTATAAAACTCAATACATATAGATAATTTTAAACGATTTACATAAAAAACACTATGGAAAACAGCATTAACCGCGGCGCAGGCATACTGTGCCATATATCCTCGCTTCCCGGCAAATACGGCATAGGCTCGCTCGGCCGTGAAGCCTACGCCTTTGCGGATTTTCTGAAAAAAAGCGGCGTAAAATTCTGGCAGATTCTGCCCCTCGTGCAAACGGGATTCGGCGACAGCCCCTATCAATCCGTCTGCTGCAATTCGGGCAACCCTTATTTTATCGACCTCGAAACTTTGAATGAAGAGGGACTTTTGTCGGATGCCGAACTTAAAGGTTGCGTTATGCCGGAGGGCTCAACCGACTATTCCGCGCTTTATGTAAACCGTTACGCGGCTTTGCGCATTGCTTATTCGCGTTTTGACATAAACGGCGAAGAATTTCTTAAATTTTTGTCGGACGGCGAATTTGAAGATTACGCCCTGTTTATGTCGCTGAAATCGAAGTATAAATGTCCGTTTGACGGCTTCCCCGCGGAATTTAAGCGCAGGAACGTAAAGGCGTTGGAGGAATTTAAAAAGTCGGTATATAAAAGCGAATATTGCTTTTGGCAATTCTTGCAATATGAATTTAACGCGCAGTGGAAAAAATTGAAAGAATACGTAAACTCCCTCGGCATAAAAATCATAGGCGACCTTCCGCTGTACGTCGCGTACGATTCCGCCGACGTTTGGGGACGTGCCGTTGTACGTTGCTTATGATTCGTCTGACGTCTGGCGCCGCCCCGAACTTTTCAAGCTTGACGAAGATTTGAAACCGACGCATGTTGCAGGCGTTCCCCCCGATTATTTTTCGGCGGAGGGTCAGCTTTGGGGCAATCCGCTGTATGATTGGGAGGCAATGGAAGCGGAGGACTACGGCTGGTGGATAAACCGCATAAGGCGCGCCGCAGGGCTGTATGATATAATACGTATCGACCATTTCCGCGGTCTGGACCGCTATTATTCCGTGCCAGCGGGCGCAAAGACGGCGGCTTGCGGGGAATGGCTGGAAGGTCCGAAATTAAAATTGTTCGAACATATCAAGGCTGCGCTCGGCGACGTATGTATTATAGCCGAAGATTTGGGCGTTCTTGACGACGGCGTGATTGCCTTGCGCGAAAAAACGGGTTTTCCGGGAATGAAAATTCTGCAATTCGCGTTTGACGGCAATCCCGAAAATCCCTATCTTCCGGCAAACATACCTACGGATTCTGTGGTCTATACGGGCACCCACGACAACAGCACGACCCTCGGATTTTTAAAAGAAATGGACGGCGCGCGTTTCAAGGAATTCAAAAAAATGCTTGCTGCCGCGCTCGAATGGGAAAATGCGGAGTATTCGTTTGTTAACCGCAAACAAACCGCCCGCGCTGTCTGCGCATGCGCGTTTGCTTCCGCCGCAAAGCTTGCGGTAATTCCCGTGCAGGACTTGCTTTTGCTGGACGATTCGGCACGGATGAACACTCCGTCCCGTCCTTGCGGCAACTGGAAATTCCGCTTGAAAGAAATCCCTTCCCGCAACTATATTGCTGTTTTAAAGAAATTCGTATCCCTATACAAAAGATAAAATTTTAAATGAAATATGCCGCGGGCGCTTCCAAGCGCCCGCGGCATATTATTTAAATGACAAAAACGCAATATATTTTGCGTTTTTATTCGGCCGTATTGTCAAAAAGTCGGGTGCAGACCACCGTCATATCGTCCGAAGCGATTCGCCCCGAACGGTCGAGCGCGCCCGCAAGTATTTTTTCCGCAAGGCTTTGGGGGTTCAAAGGTTTCAGACCCTGCAAAAATTCGTATAAATCGGTAGCCGAGGGGAAGGAGGAGGTGATACCGTCGCTCATAAATACCACCAAATCCCCGCTTTTCAGCGTTTCGGCGCATACGGCGGGTTTCAGATTGTCCAAAATTCCGAGGGGCAGCGAGTTGCTTTCAAGTACCTTTATTTTGCCCTCGCGCATAATTATTCCCGCGGGCGACCCTATTTTTACGAAGTCCGCCCTGCCCGTTTCAAGGTTGACCGCCGCAATGTCGATACAGGCGAAACGCTCTTCTCGGTTGAAGGACAACAGCTTGTTTATGGTGTTCATGACCGTATCTGCGGGCATTTCCGCGCGGTAAAACGCCTCTATAAGCGAAATCGCCGCCTCGCTTACTTTTCTTGCGTAAACGCCGCTGCCCATTCCGTCGGAAAGCGCCATTAAAAAGGAGTGTTCGTTAATCCTTATCACGGAGTGGGTGTCGCCCGAAACTTTTTCGCCCTTTTTAACGGCGTAAGCCACGCCGAAAGCCGCGTCCAGCCGCGGCGGGGGAGTGAAAACAAGGCAGGTTTTTTGACCGTCGTAGGCAAGCTTGTCCTTTAAAACGTACCGCCTGCCCAAGGCGTCTTTGAGAACGCCGCACATAGCTTTTGGATTGTAATTGCCGCACACGGCAACGCTAATTTCGCCGTATAAGTCGTCTATCTGCACTTCGGGGCAGGAAATTCCCCGCGCCTGAAAGGCTTTTTTCACTTCCGTCTCCAATTCCCTGTATTGCCCCGTAGTTCGGTTAAGCTCAACGGCACATTCTTTCATTACTTCCGCAACGCCGTGCGCCTGGTCGGCAAGAAGTTTTCTCCCCGAGCGGGCGTTTTCGGCTTCCGTCATATACTTGCGGTATTCGTTCAGAATAAAGTTCAGTTCGTTCATTACTATTGAGGGAGAAGCGCAGACGGTAGTCACTTCCGACGGCAAATCGATAAGATTTACCCTGCCTTTGAGACAACCTGAATCGATAAGTCTGCGAAAGCCCGTATATACGGCTGTTTTTTCGCATTTTTTTGCGCGTTCGCACGTGCCGCAGCAGCGTTCTTTAAGCTGTAAATACATTAGTTCGCGGGCGGGGGAATCGTCCGCGCCGTCGTCTAACGAAAGGAAGGCACATTCTATTTCGCGGAAAAGTTCGGAAATTTTATATAGCCTTTCGCCCGTCCGCCTGCGGCTGCGGGTCACGGCGCTTTGTTCAAGCACCTGTTCACATTCAAGCCGCCTTTTTAAATTTTCAAGCTTTTTCGTCTGCGGAAGAGAGGCGGTCGCGCAGCCCGTAAACAGCAGAAAGGCGAATAAAATTATAAGCGGCATCGGGCAATCGAAGCACCCCGTAAGGTACATATAGCCCGCCGTCAGCCCGCCCGAAATGACGGCGGGGGCGAATCTGCCCAAATTCAGAAAAAGCAGCGCAGCCGTGGAAATTATGACGTACGCCGTGACGGGTTCGAGGTTCAATTCCACAAGCGCGTGGGGCAAAGCCAGCGTAATTGCGGCGATGACTGAGGCGGGGGAGCGGGCTAATCTTGTAAAAAACGCTATCGCGCCCGCGGCGAAACACAGATAAAAGGACTGACCCGCAAGCGAATAAAGTCCCGCGCCCGCGGCAGTGAATACCACGGCTATGCAGACGATTTCGTCCTCGCGCAGGCGGCAGCGGTAAATTCTGAAAAGCAGCGCGTAAACCGTTTTAAAGCAGAAATAGGCGAACGCCGCGGCTACGGCGGCGGCTATGGCTTTAATTATATAGGGATTAAGACCCGTCATCGACCCGAATCCACGCCATGGCGAAAAAATCACATAGGGCGCAAGGGCTATGGCGAGATATACCGCGCCCTCGAATTTAAGTTTTCTTCCCGAGCGGCGGTACAAAAAAACTATTACGGATAAAAACGCCCCGTCGAAGAGGGCAAGAACGCTGTAAACCAAACTTAAATTCGCCGCGGAGGCAATCACGTACAAAGCGGGCGTAATAATTACGTTGGTTCCGCAAGCCAGCATGGAAAAGCACAGCCCGAGTGACAGCGGCACGTCCGGCAAAGCGTAATTTATAAGCGCGGCGGCTGTTGCGTAAGATATGTACAGCGCGACTGTTTTGAAATTTATTTTAAGCGGCATAGCGCGATTATATAATAAAGCCGTCCGCAAAATTTGTACTCTGTTGCGGAAAAATATGTTATTTCATATTTTCCGGCGGTTTTGCTCTCGGACGGGCTATGGGTAATGCGCTCGGAAAAAAGAGCTTCATTATATTCTTAAAGGCTGAAAAATGTTCTAAACGGCTTGTCCGCGGAATATATTAAGGTAGATTTAAATTTTCGGAGGCACATTATGCAGGAAATTGATTACGCCGAAATGCTTGAAATTCCCGTAAGCACGGTGAACGTAACCAAAAAAAGAAGTTTTTTCAAACGCAAAGAAACCCCGCGCGAGGAATTGAAAGAGCAGGTAGTTGACAGCGTGAACGAGCGCGTAGGCGCGTATGTGGAGGCGGAAAATCTTTCCGACCCCCCCGCAAAACAGCCGCGCATAAAATTCGCAAAGGACAGGGAGAGCATTATACTTTTCAGCGAAATCGCCGCCGTGTGCGTTATTGCTATGGCGATATTCCTGACTAATATATTCATGCCCACAAGCGTAATAAATACGTTTATTTCTTCGCTTACCAACAACAATTCGCAGCCGACCACTGAGCCGACGTATAACGAATTAAAGCTATCTTCGGTAGTAAGCGACTTTTCGGACGCCGACGTAAACATATCGGACAGCGGAGTAATAACTTTTACTGCTGATGGCTGCGTATATCCCGTCTGCGACGGAACAATAGCTTCCGTTTCATTCCAAAACGACAAGTACGTGGTTGAAATCGCGCATACGTCCTCGTTTTCAAGCGTCGTCACGGGGCTTAAAGACGTATATCTTAACGTCGGCGACAAGGCGCGCGGGAATCTGCCTTTCGCTTATTCCGACGGGCAGAACGAAGTCAGCGTAAGCCTTTACGACGGAGACAATCTTCTGAACTGCTTCTCGCTTTCGGGCGAAGTTCCCGTCTGGAATTCGTGAAAATAACAATACACCCGTTGTTTTTGGCGGTAGGTCTGCTTTCGGCGCTGTTCGGCGGCTTCCCGATATTCATAATATGCGTGCTGACCGCACTCCTGCACGAGTGCGGTCATATATTTTGCGCCGAACGCCTCGGCTTCGAATGTACCAGAATCAGCCTGATGCCCTACGGCGCCGCGGCAGTGTGCGACATCGAAGGAATTTCCGCCGCGGACGAAATACGTCTTGCGCTTGCCGGGCCTGCGGTAAATTTTTTTCTGTGCGTGGGGGTGGCGGGACTTTGGTGGTTCGTGCCCGTGACATACGCTTATACCGACCTTTTATTCTACTCGAACGCGGCAATGCTGGTTTTGAATCTGTTGCCCGCCTATCCGCTTGACGGAGGCAGAGTGGCAAAGTGCGCCCTTATTAAATTTTTGAAGCCGAAAGCGGCGGATATTTCCCTGCGCGTGATAAATTTATGCGTAGTGGCAGGACTTATCGCCTTATATTTTACGGCGTTGAAAAATCCCTCGCTTCTCGCCGTGGCGGCCCTGTTGCTGTGTTCCGCGCTGCAAAAAGCTCCGCCCGTCCGCAAAATAAATTTCGCCGCTCGTAAAAGGAAAAGGGGGAGGGAAGTGAAATACGTTATTCTCGACGAAAAGGCGACCTATAAGGACGCCCTGCGGTATTTAGACGACAGCCGTTACCTTGTTTTGCAGTTTTACAGCGATAAATTTTTGGACGAAATCACCGAGGACGAACTGTTTGAAAAGTTGCGGGAACATAATCTGTACGACTTGATTTTATAGCGTTTCGGCTTTGGCTTTTCCGAAGTAAAACCGAAAAATAGGTAAAAAAGTTGCCGCGGCGCGCCTTTCAAAGGCGCGCCGCGGCTTAAAAAAACGTTATTTCTGCAAAAATTCTTTACCAAACACGACGGGGTCTATGTCGCCCGTAAGAACACATTCCACGGCTTTCACGCCGAGAGCTATGCCTTCCTCTATTGCTCCCGCAAATACCGAAAAATCGTATTGGCACTTGTACGTCTGTTTTTTCGTGCGGTAGAGGTAGCGGGTATAGTTGAAATGTCTTTTCAAACACCTTTCGACGCCCGTCACCGTCACCGTGGGGCTGACAAGTTTTATCGAGTCGTAAATGGGACCCGTGCTTGCGAGTACGTATTCGCGCGGAAGAATAGTCCGCCTTATGCGATAAAATTTGCTGACATACAGCCCTATGTCCTTTTCGAAAGTCTGGTGCGCCAGAGGACTGCGCTTCGTTTCTTCATAGGCGTAAACGTAGGGGTGTATAACGCTGTCGAGAGCGTAATGGGTGGCGAAACCCGCAGCGTATGAAGAATTGCCGAGGTATAGTTTCCTGAACATCTCCACGGGTTCGCGCTGGTGCAGAAGCCTGCCCAAATTGCTGCGGGAGAGCTTCATGTTGTACGCGAAAAACACGTCGCCGCCCTGCGCGCCGAGAATGTACAGGGTGCGCGAATTTATTTTGTGCTTCAAATCGACGTTCAGCCGTTCGTAAATCTTGTCCGCGGCTATAACGTGAGTAAAATAATCGGGCATATCATAAGTTTTGCCTTTTTCCGTAAAATAAATACTGTTGCATATAGCCCGAATTTTCCTTAAAAAGCCCGCAAAAGTAATCGCATATCTTGTTTCTGTCTGTCAATTTTCCGCCGAAATCCTCTTTGTAAATCTTCTCTATCCATACGTCCACGGGGAAGCTGTCCCTGCGCGAAAAACCGAAAAGCGAGACGCAGTCGGCGACCTTCGCGCCTATGCCCTTATAGGTCATAAGTTCCTTTTTAAGCGCATACGTATCGAGTTTTTCAAGTTTTTCTATGCCTTCGGCGGCAATTCTTTTAGCTGTTTCGTCCAGGAAAATATCCCTGTATCCGCAGCCCGCGTTTTTAAAAAATTCCGCACCCGCGTTGGCAAGCGCCGCGGCGGAGGGGAAAGCAAAGTATTCCATTCCAATAAATTCCCTTTTTTCGCCGAGGCCCGCGCAGATTCTCGAAATGATGCCCTTTATGCGTGGAATGTTATTATTCTGCGAAATGATGAAGGAAAAAATCATTTCCTCTTTCTTTTGGTTCAAAAGCCGCAGCCCCGCGCATTTTTCGGCGCTTCGCGAAAGCAGGGGAACGCCGTAGCTTTTTGCCTTTTCCACAATGGCGGAATAATCCCTTTCCAAATCGAAAAAGTTGTAAAAATAATCCCCGTCGTCACATTCGACGACCGTTTTTTTGCCGTCGGAGTGCAAATAGCAGGCTTTTTCGCCCGAAATCACCATAAATCCGTCTTTAAACGGAGTAAAGCGGAAAATCTGCCCGCAGTCAAGGGTGTGCAGCGGGTTGAAATATTCCGCTCCGTATTCGATTTTTTCCATAGTCCACCTTAAAAAACGCAGTTTGAAAATACGTTTGTATTTTATCATTTCGGTTGAAAATTGTCAAGACGTGTCGGGTTTTGTCTTAAATTTTAACTCTTTTTCCCGCCTGCGACGGCGGGTATTTTTTACGGGCGTTTACAGATAATATCTTTATGACATCTCTGGATAAAAACGTAAAAGCGGTAAAGAAAATTCTGACCAGCCAGGATATCCTCGTTTTCGAATTTGTTTCCGACGGCGGAAAGAAGTTTGCGGCGATTTATGCGGACGGCATATGCAACAAACAGCTTTTGGGCGAACTTGTCGTAAAGCCTCTGCGCGCAGTAAAAAAGGATGACGCAATCGAAAAAGTCCGCCTTATGCTCGCTTCGCCTGAGGTTAAGGACGGCGACAAGATAGCGGACGCCGTAAAGGAAATTCAGGACGGAAACGCCGTTTTGTTCATTGACGGCGAAAAGGACTTCTTTATTCTCGGCCTGAAAAGTCCGCCCGCCCGCGCCGTTGCGGAACCGCCCACGCAGATAGCGGTAAAAGGTCCGCGCGAAGGCTTTATAGAGGAAATCAAGACGAATATGGGGCTTGTGCGCAAGCGTATCAAAAGCCCAAATCTTCAAATAAAGACCCTGAAAAGTGGAAAGCAGTCCCAAACGACCGTCGCGCTTGTGTATATAGAGGGCGTTTGCCCCAAGGGTTTGCCTGAAAAAATAGAAAAGGAAATTTCGGAAAACAAGATAGACCTAATACCCGATTCGTCCTACGTTTCAGCGTTCATTTCCAA
Source organism: uncultured Clostridia bacterium (assembly GCA_947628555.1). Classification (GTDB taxonomy): domain Bacteria; phylum Bacillota; class Clostridia; order Christensenellales; family Borkfalkiaceae; genus Coproplasma. The sequence goes on from CANRAI010000023.1 coordinate 10,438, forward strand.
TCGTCCGCGCTCCGTTTTCAAACGCTGCGGCACTGCGGAAAAGCCCGATATCTTCTGCGCAAAAGTGTCGGAAGGCAGGGTGGGGATACTTGTTGACGGCTCTCCAATAGCTTTGACAGTTCCCTACATGATAGTGGAGGACTTCCAGACAAGCGAGGATTATTATTCGTCTTCCTACCGAGCCACAACGCTGCGCATAATACGCTTTGCGTCCGTGCTGATAGGGATTTTTCTGCCCGCGATTTACATTTCGGCGCAGCTTTTCAAAATACAGCTTATACCGTACCGACTTCTTCTTAAAATTTCAAGTTCCGTGCAGGGTATTCCGCTTTCGCCGAGCATCGAAATGTTTTTGACATTGCTCGTTCTGGAAGTTTTGAACGAAGCTTCCATACGTATGCCGAAATACGTGGGGCTTGCGCATTCCGTCGTCGGCGCTCTGGTTTTGGGCGACACGGCGGTGCAAGCGGGAATTATTTCCACGCCGGCAATAATAATCATCGCGTTTTCGGCTATCTGCCTTTACACCGTGCCCGATTTGGTGGAAACCACAACCACTTTAAGATGGCTGTTTCTTATAGTCGCGGGCAGCATAGGACCTTTCGGGGTCGTGGCGCTTACGGCGTTTTTAATAGCTTACCTTGTAAGCGAACAGTCGTACGGCGTTCCCCTTTTGGCGCCTTTTTCGCCCCTAATTAAGGGAGATTTGTACGACAGTATGATAAAGGCGAATATGTATTCCCTTAAACGCCGCCCGGAAGCGCTGAAAAGCGGCGACAAAGTGAGGTTGAAAAGTGCAAATAAGCGTTAGACAAATTTGTTTCATTCTTATATTTTATACGGCGGTTACTAAATTTCTTCAATACCCGCCCTTGCTTGCCTCGTACAGCGGCAGAGATATTCTGTTTTCCGCTTCGATAAGCTTCATAGTGCAGGGAGTGGTGATTTGGGCTGTCGCCTATTTAAGCTCAAAAACGGATAAGACGTTATTCGAACTAATAAAAGACGTTGCGGGCGAAGCCGCCGCGCGCGTAATCTACGGATTTTTTGCGGCTTTTTTCCTATTTATGACTCTTTTGCCGCTCTTCGAACAGAAACTGTTCGTCCATGCCGTCTTTTACGACACCACGCCGTCGCTGATAGTCTTTCTTCCGATTTTCTTTTTCCTTGTCTATGCCGGCTGCAAAGGCTTTAAAAACATAGGTCGGTGCGCCGACGTGTGCATGCCCGTGTTCATTCTTATAGTTGCGGTAATTTTAGCTATGTCCTTTACAGAAGTTAAATTTTCCAACCTTCTGCCCGTATTGAAAACCCCCTTGAAAGACGTTTTCGGCGGCTCGTTGAAGTCCGCGTATTATTTCCTCGAACCGTCTTACCTCATTATGTTTATGGGGCATTACAAATACAAAAAAGGAGACGCGGCGAAGCTTACGTTAAGCTATGCCGCCGCCGCAATTATAGTAACGCTTTTCCTTGCGCTGTTTTACGGTATTTATGCGGAAACGGCTTCGTCGCGGCAGTTTGCCATTTCGAAAACTTCGCTCTATTTCTCCGCGCTGGATTTAGTCGGCAGAATAGATTTGCTCGCCCTCTACGTGCTTGAAATCGTGATGCTTTTCGCCCTCGTTCTAAATATTCAGCTCGCCGTGCACTGCATAGTTAAGTGTTCGGGCTGGGACTGCCCCGAAATTATTTCGCTGGGCGTAAATTTTGTTCTTGCTTGTTTACTATATTTTTTCGACCACAAATATATGGCAATCCAGTCCTTTTACGCCGATTGGGCATGGGTCGCGGTTATAATATTCGCAACTATCCTGCCCCTGTGCGCGTGGGCGCTGAGAAGGAGGAAGAATGAATCGTGATTCTCTCCGCCGTGTGTCGGTGGTATTTTTCTGGCTTATATTTCTTGTCCTTGCGGGCTTGTTTTTCACTAACGATTTCGGGCTTGTCGATATAAGCAAGTCGTCTATAATAGCGGCAGTCGGAGTTGACGCAACCGAAAACGAGGTCCAGCTTACGGCGCAGATTGCCGCGCCCAAGCCCTCGCAAAGCGGCGAAAACGTTGAATATACCGAAGTGCAGGGCAGCGGGGAAACGCTTGCCGACGCCCTCAACGAAATAAACGCCAAAACTGGATTTTATCCGAAACTTCAATTCTGTAAACTTGTCCTTATAGGCGACAGCTGCAAAGAAAAGAATATTTTTCAGATGCTGGGCTGTTTTTACCGCAAAAATTATTCGGAGCTTACGGCTTCCGTCGCCATGTGCAAGGGAAAGGCTTCGGATATGCTCGCCATGAAAACGGCGACAAGCGATATGACGTCCTCGGTTATCCAGCGCGCGCTTGCGGACGAACTAAAAAAATCCGCCAACGTTTCCTCGGTGGATTTGAAGGATATAGCCGTAGCCAACTTCTCCAAAAGCGGGGCGTGCTATATGCCGTATGTCGAAGCCAACGCTCAGGGCACGTCCGAGGAGGGCGGCAACGGCGACAATGTCGGCGGCGAAAGCGGGGAACAGAGCGGCGGTTCGTCGGGCGGCGAGAGCGGCGGCGGAAGTTCAGGAGGTTCAGGCGGTGAAAGCGGCGGCTCAGGCGGCGGCGGAGGCGGAAGTTCGGGTTCGCAAAGTTCGGGCGGAAGCGGCGGCGGTTCGAGCGGCGAACAAAAACAAGTGGAATTTACAGCCCGGAAAACCGCCGTATTCAAGGGCGGACTGTTTGCGGGAATTTTGGACGAACAGCAATCTTTCGCCCTCGATATACTGAAAAACGAAATACGTCTTGCGGTTTTGCCCTGCGATACCGAAGAATATCATTACACGCTCGG
>CANRAI010000024.1 GCA_947628555.1 uncultured Clostridia bacterium
AAAGTTCGGGATATTTTCCGCGCAGTTTACCCGATATAACGCTGTATATTTCCTTTTGAAATTCGCCCGCAAGGCGTTCGCCTCTTATTCCCTTCATAATTGATTACGCCGCCACCTGTTCTATAAGATAGCACTCTATTATATCGCCTATACGTATATCGTTAAAGCCCTCGATAGCGCAGCCGCATTCAAAGCCCGCCGCCACTTCTTTCACGTCGTCCTTAAAGCGTTTAAGCTGTTTCACGTTGCCCTCGACTATCAGAACGTCGTCGCGGTAAATGCGCAGCTTGCCGCCGCGGACGATTTTTCCGTCCAGCACGTAACAGCCCGCGATATTGCCGACTCCCGTGATTTTGAAAGTCTGGCGCACTTCGCATTTGCCGAGCATAATTTCGTGGTATTTAGGCGCGAGCATACCTTTTAAGGCCGCCTCGACGTCGTCAAGCAAATCGTAGATAATGCGGTAGCATCTTATGTCAACCTTGCTCTTTTCGGCAAGCGCCTTAGCCTTCGCGTCGGGACGGACATTGAAAGCAAGGATTATAGCGTTCGACGAATCGGCAAGCATTACGTCCGACTCCGTTACCGCGCCCGCGCCGCTGTGAATAACTTTGACCTGCACCTCTTCATTAGAAAGCTTTACGACCGACTGTTTTATCGCCTCTACCGAGCCTTGGACGTCGCATTTTATAATAAGGTTCAAAGTCTTCATATTGCCTTCGGCGATGTTTTTGAACACGTCTTCCAGAGAAACTTTCGAAGCCGTTTTTATAATGGATTCGCTTTCCTTTCTCTTTCTCTCTTCGATGACCTGCTTCATAAGCGACTGGGAAACGGCGAAAATGGGGTCGCCCGAGTTGGGCACTTCCTCCAATCCGAGTACGTTCACCGCCATAGACGGTCCTGCTTCCTTGACGTTCTTGCCGTTGTCGTCTATCATTGCGCGCACCCTGCCCGTAACCGTGCCGGAAATTACGTTGTCGCCGATATGGAGAGTGCCGTTCTGCACAAGGACGGTCGCGACGGGGCCTTTGCCCTTGTCGAGGCGCGCTTCGATAATTATACCCCTTGCTTCTCTTGCGGGGTTGGCGAGAAGTTCTTTCATTTCAGCCGTAAGAATCAGGCTTTCCAAAAGTTTGTCTATTCCCTCGCCCGTCTTGCAGGATATAGGGCAGAAAATTGTTTCGCCGCCCCATTCTTCGGGAACCAATCCTTGGTTAATCAGCCCCTGTTTTACTTTTTCTATGTTGGCGCCCGTTTTATCTATCTTGTTTATGGCTACTATTATGCTTACGCCGGCAGCTTTCGCATGGTTTATCGCCTCGATGGTCTGGGGCATTACCCCGTCGTCCGCGGCAACCACAAGGATTACGATATCCGTAACCTGCGCGCCCCTTGCGCGCATTGCCGTAAACGCTTCGTGCCCCGGGGTATCGATGAAAGTTATGCCCTTGCCGTTTACCTTGACGGTATAAGCGCCTATGTGCTGGGTTATGCCGCCGGCTTCGCCCGCGGCGACCTTAGTGTTTCTTATATAGTCCAAAAGGGAAGTCTTGCCGTGATCGACGTGACCCATAACGGTAACGACGGGAGCGCGGGGAACAAGGCTTTCGATTTCCTCAACGGTATCCGCCTGCTTTTCGATAAGCACTTCTTCCGCCGTTTTCTCGGGTTTGTATTCAAGCTCTATTCCTAACCCCGCCGCAACCAGAGCTGCGGTGTCGTAGTCTATCGACTCGTTTACGGTCTTCATTATGCCCTCTTTGAAAAGGCGTTTGGTGATTTCGACCGCGGAAATCCCGAGTTTTTCGGAAAGCATCTTCAAAGGAATATCGTCCGTTGTAACTACTGCTTTTTCTATCTTGACAGTCTGGGTATTCTGCTTGCCCTTATCCTTTTTAACGCGCAGCTTTCTGTAACCGCTCTTATTTTCGTCAAAATCTTCAATACTTGCGCCCTGTTGCTTTTGCAAAGCGCGTTTAGATGGCGCGCGCCGTTCTTTTTCGACGTACGTCTTTTCAAAATTCTGTTTTTTCTTGTCGGGCCCGAAATTCTTTTTCGGAGCTTGCGCCGCAGGCGCCGCCGCGGCCGTCCCCCCGAATTTTATGCCGCCGACGGGTTGGGGACGGGCGGGTTTTCCGCCGTCGCGTTGCACGCGCTGGCCGTTAGTTCCAGAAAACGCGGGCGCGTTCTTCTTATCGCCCTTCTGGAAACGGCTGTCGCGGCCGTCGCGGTTGATAAAGGTTTTATTGTCCTGCGGTTTCTCTCGCGCGGGTTTCTGTTCTTTCGTTTGCGGAGGCTGTTTTGGCGTTTCCTGCTTTTCGGAGAGCTTTGTTTCCGGCTGCGCCGCCTCGACAACGGGCGCAACTTTCCGAACTTCCTGTTTACTCTCTGTTTCGGATTGTTCGGGCTGTTTTACGGCTTCTTCCGCGGCTTTTTCCTCGGCGGCGAGCCTCGCCGCTTCTTCCGCCGCCGCTTTCTCCTCGGCGGCGAGCTTAGCCTGCAACTTCAACGCCTCCGCTTCGTTCAGTTTCTTCAAAATCTCCGCGGCCTTTTTCTCGGCGGCGGAAATCCTTTTGGAGAGGTCGGAAACGGCCCCGCTCGACAGCAGCTTGCCTATATTTTCGATATTCTCATATTTTTTTGCCATATTCAGTCATTGCCTCCGGCATATAATTCGTAATCGTTATCTAAACTTTCAAGTATGGCTTTCGCAAGCCCCCTGTCGCGCACTGCGGCGATTTTACAGCCGACCCTGTTCACGACCCTTTCAAAGTCCGTTTTACATATAAGGAGCGGACAATGTAAGCGGTTTTTGAATTTTACGGCAATCTTCAATGTGTTTTGGGACGCGTCGGCGCTGACAATGAGGAGATAGACCCCGTTTTTAAGCGTATCCACCGCGCCCGACCCAAGCGTAAGCTTGCCCTTTTTTATGCAAAACCCTATAAAAGTTTCAATTCTGCTTCTTCCCAAAGTATTCCTCCTCGACGGCGGCGTAAATTTCCTCCTCCACCGCGCAGGAAAAAACCTTGTTTAAAAGACGGTTTTTTTTAAGTTTTTTAACGCACTCGGGATTGTCGCAGATATAAGCTCCCCGCCCCGAAGCTTTCGAAGAAAAGTCAAGAAAAATTCTGCCGTCCGAATTCTTGACAATCCTCAGCATACACCTCTTTTCTTTAAGCTCCCTGCAAGCGACGCACTGCCGCAACGGAATTTTTTTGTTCGGCATCTGTAATTTCCTTATTCGTTATCCCCGCCCTCTGCGGTAATATAGCCGAGTTTCTCCGCGGCCGACCGACTTTTTACGTCTATCTTCCAGCCCGTAAGCCTTACGGCGAGACGGGCGTTCTGTCCGTCCTTGCCTATGGCAAGCGACAGCTTGTCGTCGGGAACGACCGCCATTGCCGTTTTTTCGCCTTCAAGCTGGGTTACGGAAATTACCTTTGCGGGGGAAAGCGCCTTTGCGATGAATTCAAGCGGATTGTCGCTCCAAGGAATGATGTCTATTTTTTCGCCGTGAAGCTCTTCGACCACTGCGTTGACCCTCGCGCCCTTATTACCTACGCACGCGCCGATGGCGTCAACCCTTTCATCCTCCGAATAGATAGCCATTTTTGTCCTTGCGCCCGCTTCGCGGCTGATTTCTTTAATGACAACCGTACCCTGCTTGATTTCGGGCACTTCGTCCTCGAAAAGTTTTTTTACAAGGCCGGGCGCGGAACGGCTTACAAGCACCTGCGCGCCGCGGAATCCGCTTTTAACTTTCTTAACGAACACCTTGATTTTGTCGTTGACGTTGTATTTTTCACCGGGAACCTGGTCGGAAGGAAGCATAAGCCCTTCTACCTGCCCCTTGCCCAGTTCGATATACACGTTTTTGGCGTCGATTTTCCTTACCACGCCCACCATAAGCTCGCCTTCCTTATCGGAAAACTCGTTGAGGGCGGAGTCGCGCTCGGTCTCGTGAATCTTTTGTAAAATGACCTGCTTTGCGGTCTGCGCGGCTATACGGCTGAAATTTTCGGGCACGAATTTTTCAAATACCTTGTCGCCCGCCTTATAGCTCTTTTTTATCTTTTGCGCATCCTCGACGGAAATTTCGTTTTCGTTGTCAACGACCTCTTCGACGACGTTCCTGACGATATAAAAATCTATGGTTCCCTTTTCCGGATTTAGGCGTATGTCAACCTGCCCAGCTTCGCCCGCATACTGCTTTTTGCACGCCGAAACAAGCGCGTTCGTAAGCGCTTCCAAAAATATCTCCTGCGGTATTCCTTTTTCCTTTTCAAGGTCTGCAAGCGCGGGGAAAAAGTCTTTTTCGATTTCTTTCTTGGTCATTTTGATTCTCCTGCCGTTTTGTAAGGCTATTTTTATTCGAATTTGATTGCTTTGTTTATTTTTGCTACTTTGTTTAAAGCTATTTTAAGCTCTTCCTTTTCTGTTTTCAAGGTTACGGAAGTTCCGTCGTACGCCTCCAACACGCCCTCTATAAATTTTTTGCCTTTGAGCGGGGCGAATAACTTCACTTCGACTTCCTTTTGTAAGTTTCTTTCGAAATCCCTCGCCGTTTTGAAAGGACGGTCAAGCCCCGGGCTTGAAACGTTTAGCGTATAAGGCTTGTCGTAAGTGGGGTCGAGGACGTCAATCGGCTCCATTATGGCGTTATGGAATTTTTCGCAAGTATCCAAATCCACGCCGCCTTCCGTTTCGATATAAACGGTCAGCGCGGCGGCTTTGTCGTTCCATTCGACATCGACTATCTCGATGCCCATTGGCGAGGCTATGCCTTCGAGAAAGGCGCGGATTTCGGAAATTGGTTTAACGTTCATTTTCCACCTAATACAAGGATTGAGTGCCCCGCAAGGCACTCAATCTTAACATTACTATTAAGGTTACCGTAATTTTAACACATTAAAAGCAAAAAAGCAACTTTTTTAAGGAATTTAATTACATCTTTGGCAAAGATTTTTTCATTTTTATCAGCTCAATGAAAATCTTTGCGGTCGCCAGCGCGTCGTCCGTGGCGCGGTGATGGTTGAACGTAATGTTGAATTTATCCGCGACCGTGTTCAGCTTATAGTTGGAAAGGAACAACAGCTCCTGCGAAAGGGGTATTGTATCTATCACTTTTCTTTCGAGGTTATATCCGAGGCGGCTTAAATAATAATCCACGAATTTGAAGTCGAAACCCAGAATGTTGTGCCCCACAAGTATGCTTCCGTGGCAGAATTTGAAAAAATCGGGCATTACGTCCTCGCAGACGGGCGCGTTTTCCACCATGCTTTCGGAAATCCCCGTAAGACGGACTATTTCGTCGGAAAGCTTACGCTGCGGGTTAATGAAAGTGGAAAAGCACTGCGAAATTTCTCCGCCTTCTATTTTATAAGCGCCTATCTCTATGATTTTATCCATATTTCCCGAAGTCGGGGAAGAATTAAGACCCGTCGTTTCAAGGTCGAACACTACGAAAGTATTGTTTTTAAGGCAGTCGGGAAGAACATTTTCGGTAAAGATATCCGTCTGTTCAATATCGCTGAACGGTATGGGCTTGACCGTATGGTATGCAAGCGGAACGGGCTTCGAGGCGCGCTTTTCGGGCGCGAAACCGGAAGGAATCCTGCCGATATCGATAAATTTAGCTGTGTAGCGCAGATTGCCGTTGTATTCCTCGTTCACGCCCGTCAGCACCACGCTGTCGCCTATTTTGAGGCTTCTAATTTTTTCCGCCGTCTTTTGACGGATGAAATAGGTTGCGTAAGCCGTAGCCGTCGTATCCGAAACGGAAATGGTCAGGTACGACTTTTCGATGCCGTTTTTGTTGGTATAAGTCCTCTCGCGCAAGTCCTCTATCGTGCCGCAGATGACGACTTCCGACGCAGCGAAATTCAAATCCGCGATATATGTAGCCGTAGTCTGGATTTTCTCGCCTTCGAGAAATTCAAACCCCTCGATTTTAAACCTGCGAACGGGGATTTGGAAATCGGGCTCGTCGGGCTCTTCTTCCACCTCGATATCCGCCGCGGTCGTGCACGAGCCTACGCATTTGCCGGAAAACTCTCCACAGAAACAGTTTTTCAGATACGCCGTGATTTGCGGGCAGATATCCGCGCCCGAAAGCATAAACGGCATAACCGAAACGGTATATGAAAACCCGCCGTCAGTCTTTTCCGCGTATATATCGTCCTCTTTCAGCGTCGCGGCGATTGCCTTGAATTTTTCGTTTAAAATCTCCCGAATCTTCGCTTTCACCATATCGCAGTCGGGCGTCAGTTTGACTATGCTGAGGTCATAACTGAAAAATTCAGGAACGTACGGCTTAACGGAAAGTTTTGCATTCTGCAAATCGGACGGGCTGAAAACCCTGTCCGTTACTACGGCAATTTCCACAAAACGCGACTTGCCGTCAACCGTGACGGAACGTAAAATGGCGTTTTTTAAATTTTCGGACGAGGCGCGTATTGCCCCGATAACGTCACCGCTCATTTGTAAGAAAATCTATCTCCTTAAAAAATTCCTGTTCGGCGTCCGCCGAAGGCACTTTTCGGATAATTTCCCCGTTTTTGAAAATTACGCAGAAGTCCCGCGCGCCGGCTATGCCCAAATCGCAGTCCTTTGCTTCACCCGGACCGTTGACGACACAGCCCATAACGGCGATTTTCAAAGGTTTGCGCAAATTTTCGACGTAAGCCGCCGTTTTCTGCGCAAGCGCCATGGAATTCCACATGCATCTGCCGCAGGTAGGACAGGAAACGACGTCAACGTACTCCCTGTCAAGCCCGACGGCTCTTAAAATTCTGCGCGCCGTGGCGATTTCCTTAACGGGGTCATCGGTAATGGAAACGCGCATTGTGTCACCTATACCGTCAAGAAGCAACGCGCCGAGCGCCGCCGAGGATTTAACGACGGCCATTTGCTCGGGACCAGCTTCGGTTACGCCTATATGCAGAGGATATTGCGTGCGCGAAGCCAGCAGTCTGTACGCGCGTACGGTAAGCGGCACGCTTGAAGCCTTTACCGAAATAACTATGTCGCTAACGCCGTATTTTTCGAGGGAGGAAACGCTTTTTAAAGCGCTTTCAACCAAAGAAAATTCGTTTTTGCCGTACTTTTCGAGAAATTCCCTTTCGATACTGCCCGTATTTGAGCCTACGCGCACCGCTATTTTATGCGCTTTTATGCAGTCGGCGACAAGCTTGATTTCTCTTTCCCCGCCTATATTGCCAGGATTTATACGGACTTTGTCGCACCCCGCCTCTATTGCAGCCACCGCAAGCCGCGCCGAAAAATGTATGTCGGCTACAAGCGGGATATGTATTTTTTGTTTTATGGTCTTAACGGCGGCGGCGTCCGCCTCGTCTAAAACGGATACGCGGATAATTTCGCACCCCGCCGCTTCAAGTTCTTCAATCTGCCTGCACGCGGCGGAAACGTCGGAAGTCTTTGCAGTGCACATCGACTGGATTTTCACGCTTTCACCGCCGCCGACCGCAACGCCGCCTATCTGAACTTTTTTCGTATTCTCGGACATATTTTTAAGAATTGCAGACAGTGAAATTCACTGTCTGCCGCAAGTTTATTTTTTGTTTTCCATCAATTTTTGCAATTCTTCCATAAAGCTCGGAATATCTTTGAACGAACGATAGACGCTTGCGTAACGGACATAGGCGACTTCATCTACCTTTTTCAGCTCCTCCATGACAAGCTCGCCGATAGTTTTGGAAGATATTTCCTGCTCCATAGAATTATAAATCTTTTTGGTGACCGCCGAAACCATATCGTCAATCTTAGTCAGGGAAACGGGGCGCTTTTCGCAGGATTTTATAATGCCGTTTTTGATTTTCTGCGGGTCGAAAGCCTGCCGCGAGCCGCTCGCTTTTATGACGAGTACGGGTGTGTCTTCGATTGTTTCGTAAGTCGTAAAGCGTTTGCCGCAAGCTATACATTCGCGACGCCTGCGGATTGTTCTGCCCTCGTCTGCGGAGCGGCTGTCGATAACTTTGCTGTCCTCGCAGCCGCAAAACATACATTTCATAATTGTCACCTTATATTGTGTAATTTATTATATTATACCGCAAAATATGCGGTTTGTAAAGCGTTTGCATAAACGTACACCGCAAACCTATTTAAAGAACTTAACCCCGCTTTCGAAAATTTTCATATCGAAATTTCCGTCGAAGTTTTTATAGAGATTTTCACCCGTTCTCTCGGCGTGGCCCATTTTACCGAAGACCCTGCCGTCGGGCGAAGTGATTCCCTCTATCGCCCACATGCTTCCGTTTGGATTATAGGGGCTTTCCATAGTCGTTCTGCCCTGCAAATCCACGTATTGGGTCGCAATCTGCCCGTTTTTACGCATTTTTTCAAGCTCCGCAAGCGGCGCTACGATTTTACCCTCGCCGTGAGATACGGGCACAGAATAAACTTCGCCCACCTTGCAAGCCGAAAGCCAGGGGCTGACGGTTGAAGCCACGCGGATATTTACAATCGTAGAAACGTGCCTTGAAATATTATTATATGTAAGAGTAGGCGAATTTTCCGTGAGCGGGCACACCTTCCCGTAGGGTACAAGCCCCAGCTTAATGAGCGCCTGAAAACCGTTGCATATTCCCAAAACAAGCCCGCCGCGGTTATTCAAAAGCTCCATAATTCTCTCCGAAACGGCGGGATTTTTAAAGGTCGTGGCTATGAATTTGCCCGAGCCGTCGGGTTCGTCCCCGCCGGAAAATCCGCCGGGGAAAGCGATAATGTTACAGCGGTCTATTTCCCTTATAATTGCGCGCACGCTCTCCTCGATATCTGCGGACGTGCGGTTCTTGATAACGAGGATTTGTGTTTCTGCACCCGCGTTTTTGAAAGCGCGAGCGGTATCCAGTTCGCAGTTAGTGCCCGGGAAAGCGGGTATAAATACGCGCGGCTTCGCCTTTTTGACAGAAATGCCCGAATATTTTACTCCTTTGGAATCGCAGTCGGGGACTTCCCCCTCTGCGGGCGCGGTTGCGGGGAATACGTCGTTCAACCTTCCCGTATAAGCCGAAAGAGCGTCTTTGTAAGAGATTTTTTCACCGCCGAGAACAAAGTCTCCCTCTGCGGTTTTGCCTATTTCGACAGCTTTAACGCCTTTAAGGTTTTGGATATTTTCAGCCGAAATTATTATTTCGCCGTAATGTTCGGAAAAAATCGTATCGTAATCCGCCGTAAATTCGAATCCCAAACCGTTGCCGAAGCAAGATTTGGCGACGGCGGCAAAGATTCCGCCCTTTTCCACGACAGTCGCAAATTTAACGGTGCCGCTTTCTATGTTTTTATTTACTTCCGTATAGAGCTTTTTCAGATATTCGAAGTCGGGAACGAAGTTTCCGTCTTTTTCGGCAGGCAAAAAATACAGCCTTGTGCCGTTTGTTTTTAGCGTGTTGGTGATAAGCGCGGAAGCCTTGGACGGAGCTAACGCAAATGAAATCAAAGTGGGCGGAACGTCGATATCTTCAAAAGTGCCGCTCATGCTGTCCTTGCCGCCGATAGCGCCCAGCCCGAGCCCTATTTGCGCGTAAAGAGCGCCCAGCAACGCCGAAAGCGGAACGCCCCAGCGCTTTTTATCTTCGCGCAGGCGCATGAAAAATTCCTGCAACGAAAGGCGGATATCCTCGTATTTCGCGCCCGCCGCAACTATCTTCGAAACGGAAGCCACAATAGAATATATTGCGCCCGTAAAAGGCGAAGTTGACATAAGTTCGGGGTTATAGCCGTAAGCGGAGACCGTGCAGTCGTCCGTTTCGCCGCCGATAAGCTTGGCCGCCATTGCGATTACGGGGGTTAGCTGATACTTTCCGCCGAAAGGCATATATACCGACTTCGCGCCTATGGTCGAATCAAACATTTCCGCAAGCCCTTTTTTGGAGCATACGTTCAGCTGGGAAAGCGTTTCGCGCGCGGCTTCGGCAAAAGGTTTTTGTGCGGGAGAACCGAAAAACGTCGTGATATTTTCGTTTATCTGCGCGTCCGTTGTCTGTTTAACGCCGTTCGTATCCAAAAAATCGCGCGAAATATCCACAATCGCCCTGCCGCGGTGATACATTTTCATTCTTCTGTCGTCCGTAACTACCGCAACGGGGGTTGCCGCAAGATTCTCCTCAGCGGCAAGCGCTATGAATTTATCCGCGTCGGCCGCGGATACGACCACTGCCATCCTCTCCTGCGACTCGGAAATAGCAAGTTCGGTGCCCGAAAGCCCTTCATATTTTTTTGGAACTCTGTCGAGCATGATTTCCAGCCCGTCGGCAAGTTCGCCTATTGCAACAGACACGCCGCCGGCGCCGAAGTCGTTGCATTTTTTTATCATGGTCGTAGCGGCTTTGTTCAAAAACAGTCTTTGAAGCTTGCGCTCCGTTAAAGCGTTGCCTTTCTGAACTTCCGCCCCGCAGGTCTGCACCGATTTAACGTCGTGCGCCTTTGACGAACCCGTTGCGCCGCCGCAGCCGTCGCGCCCCGTTTCGCCGCCAAGAAGTATTATAACGTCGCCTTTCACGGGTTTTTCACGGTAAATCATATCGGACTTCGCGCCGCCTACGACAAATCCCGTTTCAAGCCTTTTTGCCTTGTAGCCGGGATGATAGACCTCCTCTACCTGACCAGTGGCAAGCCCTATCTGGTTGCCGTAAGAGGAAAAGCCCGCCGCAGCCGTCTTCGTTATGACTCTTTGCGGAAGCTTGCCTTTAAGGGTGTTTTCTATGGGTTCGGTAGGATCGGAACAACCCGTTACCCTCATGGATTGCAACACGTACGTTCTGCCGGAAAGCGGATCGCGTATAGCTCCGCCGAGGCAGGTCGCCGCGCCGCCGAACGGCTCTATCTCCGTGGGGTGGTTATGCGTTTCGTTTTTGAACATAACCGTGTATTTTTCGGGCTTCCCGTCCAATACGGCGTCGATTTTTATCGAGCAGGCGTTAATTTCGTCCGATTCGTCGAGATTGTCAAGCTTGCCCTCTTTTTTTAGCTTTTTGACCGCGATAGTGGCAATATCCATAAGGCACGAATATTTTTCGGGGCGATTTTTATACAGCTCTTTGAATAAATTTTCATAGAGCGCAAGCGCTTCCTTCACCTTGCCGTTGTTACCGCAAATTTCGATATTCTTGATTTCCGTGGAAAATGTCGTATGGCGGCAATGGTCCGACCAGTAGGTGTCGATGACTTTTATTTCCGTTTCCGTAGGGTTGCGTTTTTCTTTTTTGAAGTAGTCCCGCACGAAAATCAAATCTTCCACGGACATCGCAAGCCCCGTTTGGGCGTGATATTCCTTGATTTTTTCGTCGTTGAAGTCTAAAAAGCCTTCAACTTCCTTTACGTCGGGGGCTTCCACCGCCTCGTGCGCGAGAGACGAAGGTTTTTTAAGCGAAACTTCTTCGCTTTCGACGGGATTTATGAGGTGTTTTTTTATTCTTTCAAGCTGCTCGTCAGTTACGCCCTTTACGGCATAAATATTGGCGCATTTGATAATGGGGCGCTCCTTTTGCGTCAGAAGCTGCACGCACTGCGCCGCGCTGTCCGCGCGCTGGTCGTACTGCCCCGTAAGAAAAGCCGTTGCAAAAACTTTATAATCTTCGGGAAATTTCACTTCACCGAAATAAACGTTATCTACGGGCGGTTCCGAAAATACGCAAGGCACGGCGTCTTTAAATTCTTTTTCGGTTATGCCTTCGACGTCGTACCTTATAAGGCGACGTACGTCCTCCGCCGAAATTTTCAGAAGGTTGCGGAAATCCGAAGCTATTTGCTTCGCCTGTAAATTATCCTTTTTTTCGACAAAAATTCTGTAAATCATAATTACCCTTCGCGGTATTTAATACCAATGTCCTTGCGGTAGAACATATTTTCCCATTTTATGTTTTCCGCCGCCGCATACGCCTTGTTGCGGGCGGCCTCTATGGTTTCGCCCTTTGCGACTACGCCGAGAACCCTGCCACCGTTGGTTACCAGCTTGCCGTCTTTTACCGCCGTGCCGGCATGAACCAACGTGCAACCGCCGATGTCGCCTATGGTGATTTCCTTGCCCTTTTTATAGCTTAAAGGATATCCGCCGCTTGCGAGTACCACGCATATGCACGCGCCGCTGTCCCACTCGATTTTGATATCATCCAAACGCCCGTCTGTGACGGCTTCGAATATCTCCATCAAATCCGTTTTTAGCATGGGCAGGACGACTTGCGTTTCGGGGTCGCCGAAGCG
>CANRAI010000025.1 GCA_947628555.1 uncultured Clostridia bacterium
GCGCCAGAAAAACAGGCGGAAACGGATTATCTTCGAATCCACGTACGCGCCAATTCCAACGGGCCGGAAGACCAGCAGGTAAAGTACAGGGTCAAGGACGAGGTAGTCCGCTTCATAACTCCGTACGCCGCGCAATGCGTTGACAAAAAAACCGCCATAGAGGTAATTTCGTCTATCACGGATGAAATAGAAAAAGTGTGCGACCGCGTTCTGCGTGAAAACGGTTTTAACTATACAGCTAAGGCTGCCGTTAGAACGGAAGAATTTCCGACCCGTGTTTACGATAACCTTACTTTGGAAGCGGGGCTGTACGACGCTTTGATTATAGAGCTGGGCACGGGCACGGGCGATAACTGGTGGTGCGTAATCTATCCCCCGCTCTGCTTTACTTCGGGAACGGCGGACGTCACCTACCGTTCGGCTATACTCGACATAGTGCGCAGGTTTTTCAAAAACTGACGCATACCTATATATATTACGCTCGCCGTTTGCGGGCAAGGAGGAAAAATGAAAAAAGCACTTAGAATCGGCGTGGCGACTATTGCGGTTGCCGCTGTAAGTTGCGCCACAGCCGTATTCAATTTGGGACACACAAGCGATGAATTCGCCGCAACTCCCTACGTTCAGACTGCGGTATTGAAGCAGGGTGCAAGCGGCGGCGAAGTTAAAGAATTACAGAGGCGTTTGAAGCAATGGGGCTATTACTCCGGCGCGGTTGACGGAATTTACGGCAAGGCGACCGCCGAAGCCGTACGCTACTTTCAGCGCAAGAACGGACTGACCGCCGACGGAATAGCGGGCAAGGCGACCTTCGAGGCTTTGGGCATGAACGAATCGGCAAAAGCCCTCGAAAACCAAGGCGGAAGCTCGGGCGGGTCGTCCAACTCCAACTCTAACTACACAAGCTCCGACACCTATCTTCTGGCAAAAGCAATCTACGCAGAAGCGCGCGGAGAAAGCTATGAAGGACAGGTTGCCGTAGGCGCGGTAATTATGAATCGCGTACGCTCTTCCAAATTCCCCAATACCGTTTCGGGAGTAATTTATCAGAGCAACGCCTTCACCGCGGTTAGCGACGGACAGATAAATCTTTCGCCAGACAAGACGGCGATGAACGCGGCTCAGGACGCCATCAACGGCTGGGACCCCACCTACGGTTGCCTATACTATTACAACCCTGCGGTGGCGACAAGCTCGTGGATTTTCGGCAGGCAGACGGTTACCACTATAGGTAAACACGTATTTGCAATTTAGGGGGTAAAAAATGAGTAACAAAGAAGTATCAAGCGGCGCGCAGAAAGCGGAAAATCTTACACGCAAAAAGTCCGCGCCCAAATCGGCTAAATCAACAAAACAGACGAAATCTCAGCCCGTAAAGGACGAAATTAAGAAAAGTTCTTCAACCAAAACTACCCAAAAAACTCAACACAAGTCTCAAAAACAGACAGAAAGCCGCGCGGTGAAATCGGTTTCCGACAAGAAATCCGCCAAAAGGCAAGCGCGCGAGCAGAAAAAGCTGGAAGCGGCTAAAATCCGCGCCGAAAAGAAACAGAGACGGCTTGAAAAGAAGCTGGACGCCAAGCAGAAACGCCTTGACAGAATAGCCGCTATGAAACAGCACAGGGCGGAAAGGCGTGAAGCGCGCCGCGAAAGGCACGATATGTTGAAGCACGAGACGAAAGAAGCGCGCATAGAGCGCAAGCGTTCGGAAAAACAAGCCCGCCTTGAAGCGAGGGTCGCCAAGCGCGAAGCGGCGGCAGCCGAAAGACAGGCGAAACGCGAACACCGCCTTAAAGTACGCGCAGAAAAGCGCGCGGAACGCAGCGAAAAACGCCACGCACCGGGTTTCGGCGGCTGGCTTGCGGCGGTCATAAGTTTAGGAGTTGTCACTCTCGCCCTCGGCACTATGCTGACCTTCGGCTGGATTTTTATGAACGGTATGCAGGCGGATATGGCGTCAATTCAGACCGAAAATTTATACGAACTGAACTCCATCGTCGATAATATAGACACAAATCTTTCCAAGGCGCGCGTAGCGAACACAAAGAACGAACAAATCGCTATTTTAAGCGACATCGCGGTGGAAAGCGAAATGGCGGAAACCGTGCTGGAACGCTTCCCTATGGAAACGCAGCTTACGCAGAACATGACGTCCTTCGTAAACAAAATGGGCGACAGCGCGCAATCCATGCTGCGTTCGGTAGCGAACGGCAGAAAGCTGACTGACAGCCAAATCGCCACCATTCAGTATATGTACGAGACTAACCAACAGCTGAAAAATACGCTGAACGAACTTTGCTCTAACATCGGCGAAAAAGATATTATGGAGATGCTGCGCGGGAACGGTGAAAGCATAATGTTCGTCACCTTCGGCGAAATAGAGAACACTCCCGTCGAAGTACCCAAAGAAATCCACGACGGACCTTTCGCCGAAAATACAAAGACGGTAAGCGCCAAAAATCTGGAAGGCGCGGAAGAGATTACGGCGGCGCGCGCGGAAGAACTTGCGCAGGGTTATTTCAAGGACTACAATGTCACGGGCGTAAGCTGCACGGGCGAAGTGGTAAGCGAAAATCTGCAATGCTATAACGTAACCGTTTCCACAGACGACGGCGATATGTGGGCGCAGCTTTCGAAATTCGGCGGGAAAGTAGTCGAATTTAACAGCTACAAAGATTGCTCGGACAGAAACTTCTCGGTTGAAAGATGCACCGCGATTGCGGAGGACTTCCTCTCCGACCTCGGCTTCGACAATATGAAAGCCGTTTGGACAAGCGAAAACGGCACTACCTGCAACCTCAACTTTGCTTACGTTGACAACGGAATCATAGTTTACAGCGATATGGTAAAGGTAAAGGTCTGCGAGGAGCGCGGAATAGTTACGGGCATGGAAGCGTTGAGCTACGTTCTGAACCATACAGAAAGGGAAATCCCCGCCGCGTCCATTTCCAAGAGCGAGGCAAAGGATAAGCTGAACGTAAACCTCGAAGTAAAAACTTCCCGCCTTGCCCTTATCCCCTCCGAAGGCGAGGAGAGGCTTGCATGGGAATTCTACGGAGTATATGGCGGAAACGACTATTACGTTTACGTTGACGCCCAAAGCGGACAGGAAATACAACTTTTCACGGTTGTAGGCACCGCGCAAGGCAGAGCTTTAATGTAATAAAACAGAGCTAATTTAAAAAAGGCATAATGTAAAAAAATATTAACCCGCCCGACCTTTAAAAGGTCGGGCGGGTTTTAAAAAACGCATACTGTATTGCGTTATTTACAATTTAAATCAGAAATATGTGGCTATCTGCTGTTCGGGGGCTTGCGCCCTTTCCGCCTTTTCGGCGACAAGAACGGGACCTTTCGAACGGTAAACAGAGTTATATTCGTACGTTATTTTCGCGGTCACGGTTATCCAGTCGCGGGTCTGAACTCCCTCTAAAAGCCCGTTAAGATTTACGGCAAACCCGTCGTATGCAATATCCGCTTCGCAACAAGTCATTATATGCCGCCCCAGCACGATATACCCTTTGGGAGCTTTTTTTGAAATTGCAACCATTCCCTTGAATTTCACTTTTTTGCCTACGTATTCGGCGGTGTTTTCCGCCATGTCGCGGTAAAACCAGGCGAAATCCTTATCCTCCACCTCTATTACGGGCGCGTTTTTGTCGAAGGGCAAAGGGTCCTCTATCTCGTCGAATTCCGCCTTGCCGCCGAGGTATTCATAGACTATGTCGGGTCTGCGTGAAACCGCGCGCACTACCTTATGCAGTTCCATTTTGTCCATATCGGGCTTAAAGCGGTTAAACACGACCATTTGCGTCATCTGGATTTTATCGTACACAAGCTGGCGCATATTTGCGTTGTAATTCAAAAAAGTATTCGCGTCGAAGAAGGTCATCATCTGGTTTATCACCCAGCTTTCGGGCATGGCGTCGAAAAGTTGCTGCAACAGCCATGTGCCGTTATATTCTATTACGACCCGCTCCGCGCGGTATTTTTTTGTCAAAGCTTCAAGATTTTCAAGCGTAAGCTCCTCAACGCTTTCAAGCGTAACCACGGCAACGTTTTTCACGCTGAACGTATGGGGGTCGTACTCCTCTTCGCCCTCTTCGCAGATAAGAAGCATTGTACGCTCGCCGTTCTCCATTCGCGGGTCTTCAAGCGTTTCCTGAATGAACTTGGTTTTGCCCGACTCCAAAAAGCCGAGGAACAAATATACGGATACGTCCTGCATTATTTCACCTTCCGGATAAATTCAGTAACGGATTTCAAGCGGTTTTTAAAATTTGTTTACTCGATTGCAAGCCTTAACACTAATCAAACGCCGAATAACTCCGCAAGCTCTTCCTCGTCAAGCTTTGCGCCTATCACGCACAGCCTGCCCGTATATGACGCCGCGCCCTCGCGGATATCCGTTTCGCCGGGCACGTAGTCGAAATGAAGCCATTTCCCGTTGTCGCAGGGAACTATCCCCTTTGCGCGGAGAACCGTGCCGAAACGCACCGCGTCCGTAAGCTGTTCAAGCGCCCCTTGCAAATCTTCACGTCCGAACACTTTGCTTGTCTCTTTGCCCCAGCTTGTAAACACTTCGTCCGCATGGTGATGGTGACCGTGATGTTCATGTTCTTCGTCTTCGCCGTCATGGTCGTGGTGGCAACAGCCGTGGTGATGTTCGTGCTCGTCGTCCCCGTCATCGTGGTCGTGGTGACAGCAGCCGTGGTGATGCTCGTGCTCGGCCTCGTCGTCGTGGTCGTGGTGACAGCAGCCGTGGTGATGTTCGTGCTCGTCCTCCTCGTCCTCTTCATGTTCTTCCATAAGCCGGCGAAGCTCGCTTTCAAGCGTATCCGAATGTTCCATTGCCGCAAGCAAATCCCTTCCCGAAAGCTGTTGCCAGGGCGTTGTAACTATCGTCGCCTTTGCATTGCGCGCGCGCACAAGCTCCACCGCCTTCGCAAGCTTTTCGGGCGAGGCGACGTCCGCGTGCGAGAAGATTATGCACGCCGCCGTTTCAATCTGGTCGTTGAAAAATTCGCCGAAGTTTTTCATATACATTTTGCATTTGTTTGCGTCAACGACAGCCGAAAACGTGTTTATCTTGCAATCTTCAAGGCGAGCGTCCGCCACGGCGCGGATTACGTCCGACAACTTACCCACGCCCGAAGGTTCTATCAAAATACGGTCGGGCGAATATTCGTCGCAGACCTTTTTAAGCGCCTTTGCGAAGTCGCCCACGAGGGAACAGCATATGCAGCCCGAATTGAGTTCGTTTATCTTGATTCCCGCGTCGGCAAGAAAACCGCCGTCAATGCCTATTTCGCCGAATTCGTTTTCTATTAAAACGATTTTTTCGCCAGCATAGGCTTCTTTAATCAATTTTTTAATAAGCGTGGTTTTGCCTGCGCCCAAAAATCCCGAAAAAATATCGATTTTAGTAGTCATTTCTATCACCTTATTATAAGAAAACTTTACGTTACTTATTTTATAACCAAACGTACGTAAAGTCAATCACGGCGGGCGAAGTTTCTTGCCGTTTTTCATTACCTCAGAAAAAGTTCGAAATTAAAATATGCGGGGCGCGCCGAAAACTCGGCGCGCCCCGAAAACCAAATAAATTTTCAGAAATTTTTATTCCAAGAACTTTTCCGCAAGATTAGCTAAGGCCGAATTTGCGGTTTCCGAATCAATAAGTAAGTTTGCGGAAAGACCCGTCTTTCTTGTGAATGACGATATTTGCGTCCTGATTGTCGGCAAGGCTTTTAGCGTAGTCTATTGCCTGCGCCTGCGTATCGAAAAGCTTGATTGCCTTTTCGCCGCCGCCTATTTTTACCTGCCACTTGCCGTCGCCCTTTCTCAAAGAAATGTGATAGGTCTTGGTGGAAGGCTGCTTATCGGACTTATCGGCTGCCGCCGTCTGGTTGGATTTAGCCGCCGTCTGGTCAGGTTTAGAAGCGGGCGCGGGCTTTGCCGTCTGCGCGGGTTTAGCCGCGGGAACATCTTTCTTTGCTGTATCAGCGGATTTAGCCGAAGCCTGCGCGGGTTTAGCCGCTTGCGCCGGTTTAGTTGCCTGCGCGGGTTTTGCGGCTTGCGCCGGTTTAGTTGCCTGTGCAGGTTTAGCCGCGGGCTTTTCTTCTTTCTTTTGCGCCATATCTATTTCCTTATCTTCCGCGCTGCCTTCCCCAAGGCGGGCGGACTCATCATTTTTCGATTCTTGCACGGCTTCCGCCTTTACGGGCGTAGCCTCTTCCTTTACGGGCGCCTCTTCTTGCTTAGATGGAATTTCTTCCGTAGCGGGTTCGGAAACTTCCGCGCGCTCTTTTCTGCGGGCGCGTTTTTTCTTTGAAAAACAGCACAGCACGATTACAAGCACTATCAAAATAACCACGGCAAGCGCAATAGCCAGCCATACCCAGTTGGGCAGAACGGCATACGTCTCGGTAAGCCATTTACGGATGTTCATATTTCTACCTCTGTTTAATATTTAATATATTTTATTTTATAATAAACTGGGGATAAAATCAAGTGAATTTGAAAAATTTTTGCAAAATCGCTTTGCGCCCCCGCGCATAAGGAATCATTTACGCTCAGATAAGGATTTTCCCCTCGATAAACGAGGTAAACAGCCCCTCTACGTCCGTTCCGCACGCCGCGAAAGCCGCGATAAGGTCCTCCGCCGAAGCAATCTTGCCGTTACAATTTTTGAAATAATTTTTAAGGCACGAAGTAAATTTTTCGTCGCCTATCGCGCCGCGCAGGGTATCGAACATTATAAGCCCTTTGTTATATGTGACGTTGGTATATTCAAATTCGCTTGAAAAAGCGCCCAAATTCCTCGTCATCGTCGTATCCACGCTGCCGTTTAGCTGGTTATACACCGAGAAGAAAGCCCTGTAAGAACGTGTAGCCGAACCCACAATGC
Organism: uncultured Clostridia bacterium; assembly: GCA_947628555.1. GTDB lineage: Bacteria > Bacillota > Clostridia > Christensenellales > Borkfalkiaceae > Coproplasma. The sequence goes on from CANRAI010000025.1 coordinate 6,911, forward strand.
CCGTGCGGGTATAGCCGTAAGCGGGATGATTTTCAAAGAACATCAGCGTAGAATATTCGGCAAGCCCTTCGTCCTGCCAGCCGCAGGTTAGCTGGTTGTTGCCAACCATGGCGTACCACCATTGATGCGCGTTTTCGTGCACTATCGTGTAGGCGTTGTCGGATTCGGACTGCCCATCCGCAATCATTGTAAGAGCGGGATATTCCATTCCGCCGTAGCAGAACCCCGTCTGCACGACGGATAACGTCGGATAGCAATAATTGCCGAAAGTTTGATTGAAATAGGCTAGACTTTGGCAGGCGGCGGCAAGACTTTTATCGGCGTTCGCGTCCGAAGTATAATAGTAACTTACCTGCACGCCGTCCGTCTCTTCGGTAAGAATTTTGAAGTTTTTCGAAAGCACCAAAGCAAAATCCCGCGCATTGCTCAGGCTGAATTTTGTTTTGCGCCTGCCTTCCGCGACGCTTTCCGAAACCTGTTTGCCGCTTGCCGCCGCCGTATAAGCTTCGGGGATATCGATTTCGACATTATAGTCGGCAACTTCCGAAACAAAAGGGTCGCCGCAGGTATAATAAGGACATTCGATGAATCCGTCGGTCGTGTAGGCGCAGAGTACGGGATAAAAATTGCCGAGGTTCACGGTATCCCGCGTAACGCCCGTGCGGTGGTTGATTTTGGCAAGCTGCAACGTATAGCCGATTTTAACCTGAACGCGCTGTTCGGGATAGACGGGTTCGGAAAGGTTGACGATAAGAACGTTTTCGTCCTCTCCCGCCACGTCCCAGCCCGAGCCGCCCTCGACGTTTGTAATCTCCATACCCCCGTAATTCGTGCCCGCATAATATGCGCGGCTTTGATATGCCTGCGAGACGGGCGGGAATTTCGCCCCCTGCCTATATGCGTTGCCGTAAAGGTTGAATTTAAGGTCCGTAAGCTCGTTTTCCGTCGAATTGTAGTAATCTAAGCTTACAGTGCCCGTCAGAGTGCAATTTTCGTCGTCGTAAATGGCAAAAAGGTCGTATTTCGTATGCGCCTCGTTTTTTTTGGGAGCGCAGGCGGAAATCGCACAAATTGCCGGCGCCAGGCATAAAATAAGTAAAACGGTAATAATTTTCTTCACAAAACACCTCTTAACAAAATTATTGTATGCGGCGTTTTCCCCGGCTAAAACAGCTTTAACATATTTTGCGGCGGGAAAATAAAATAAAGATATGGTATTTTGCGTGGTGAACAGGGGCGCGCCCGGAAAGATTGAGCTGCCCGAGTGCGACGTGGCGGTTTTCGGATTCGGCGGTTTGGGCGAAGTGGATTTCGAAAAGGAGCTGACGGGCGAAAGCGGAAAATTCGAGGAAGCCGCCCGCCTTTCCCAGTCTATGAACTGCGGGCTTGTGTGCGGCTGCAAGACGGTGAGCCGCGGGCTTGTAAGAAAATCCGTCGCCGTCGCAGACCGCGGCAAACTTTTGGGGATTTCCGACATGAACCACGTTCTCGACGGAGAACAATTCAAAAGCGGAGTAGGGCTGGGCTTTTACAAAGTCGGCGGCTGCAAAATAGGGCTGTGCATTGAAAACGATTTGATGTTTCCCGACACTTTCCAAGCCCTTTCCCTCTGCGGCTGCAACGCGGCAGTAGTCGTCATGGAAGAAATTTACGACGGCATCCCGCCCCTTCTCATACGTTCTTACGCCTACCTCTACGGTATGCCGATAGTCATGTGCGCGGGCAGAACGGCTTGCTTCGCCGATATTTCGGGGGCGATTGCGACCTCCGTGCAGGACGTAACTTTGTTCGAAATCTGTCCGCAAAACAAATACCATATTGTAACTACGCGCACGCGCGGCTTTTCGTCCGAAACCAAATCGGACTATTAACGCCCCGAATTTTTCAAAGCGTTTATTAAAACCCAAGCTGCTTTTACGTAAGCGCTCAAAACATGACAGGGCGTGCGCTGTTCGCGCAACGAACAGCGCACGCCCTATCAAACTTTTAAAACAACATTTTGTTGGCAAGCCGGACGATAAATCTATCGATATAAATTGAATTTTAACTTAGCCTGGCGCAAGTTTGCGCCGCCAAAGCGGGTTTATAAGCAAATGTATAAGTGGGGCGCAGCAAAAAATTTGCTGCGCCCCACTTATATATTATAAATTGTTTATGCGCCAAATAATATTTATGCGCCCTTATTTCTGCTTTTCGATAATGTCGAGAATTTCCGCAATTCTCTCCAAATCGTCGCGCGAGTAATAATCTATGTATATGCGCCCCTTTTTATCCGTTCCTATCAGGCTGACTTTCGTCCTGAACGCAAAGCGCATACGTTCTACAAGCTGTTTCAACTCGATTGAAGCCAGCGCGCGCTTCTTTTTCTTGCGCTCTTCAAGCACTTCGGGCGGAATATTGTATGCGCGCACCTTTTTTTCGAGCACGCGTACGGAACACTGGTTTTTTACGGCGTCGTTCGCAAATTCTATCTGCTCTTCCGCAGGAAGCGGCACGATTGTCCGCGCGTGACCTGCGGAAAGCTTGCCCTCCGCCACCATCATCATAACCTCGGGGCAGAGGTTCAGAAGTCTCAGGGTGTTCGCAACGGCGGGTCTCGATTTTCCTATTCTTTCGGCAAGCTCGTCCTGTGTTAGCTTATAATCTACCATAAGCTGCTTCATCGCCGTAGCCGCCTCTATGGGGTTCAAATCCTCGCGTTGCAGGTTCTCTATAAGCGAAATTTCCTTTATTTCCCTTTCGGAATACTTTCTTATTACTACGGGAATCGTATTTTTTCCCGCCATCTTCGTGGCACGGAAACGCCTTTCGCCCGCGATTACCATATATGTACCGTCGCCGTTGTCGTTGACGACGATAGGCATAATCACGCCGTGTTTTTTAATTGAATCCGCAAGCTCTTTCAAAGCCTGCTCGTCGAAATTCTTTCTCGGTTGGTTGGGGTTGGCAACTATTTTATCCAGCTCCATTTCCTCTGCGTTTTTTCTCTCTTCTTCCGTATAGTCAAACGCGTTCCGATGACTTTTGAACATTTCCTCATACGCCAAATCGGTATCTTCCAAAAGGGCGTCAAATCCTTTGCCTAAACCTTTTGCCATATTAAAACCTCTCTTAAAGTATATTTCTTTACTCCGCCGTCCCGCTTAACGTACGGCTTGTACTCTTTCATTTCTGTCTGGCTAAAAATTCCTCGGTCAATGCTTTATAAGCTCTCGCCCCGACGCATTTCGGGTCGTGCAGCATTACGGGCACACCGTGCGAAGGCGCTTCGGCAAGCCTGACGTTTCTGGGAATGATGATGTTGTACATCTTCGCCCCGAAGAATTTTTTGATTTCCGCCGTAATCTGCTTCGCAATCAACGCCCGGCCGTCGTACATCGTGATTACAATTCCCTCTATCTGCAAATTCGGGTTCAGATGCTGCTTCACCATCGTTATAGTCTTCATAAGCTGGCTTACGCCTTCAAGCGCGTAATATTCCGATTGAAGCGGTATTATGACCGAATCCGAAGCGACCCACGCGTTTATGGTAAGCAGCCCCAGCGAAGGCGGACAATCGATAAATATGTAGTCGTATTCGTCGCGCACCTTTGCAAGCGCCTCTTTCAGAATACGTTCGCGCCCTCTTTTATAAACCAAATCCACTTCCGCGCCCGTCAAATCGACATTGGCGGGCAACAGATACAGATTTTTTATGTTTGCGACTTCGAGAATGTTTTGCGAAACGGGTTCGTCCTCGACAAGCACGTTATACACTGATTTTTTCAGCGCGGATTTGGAAAATCCGAGACCGGTCGTCGCATTTCCCTGCGAATCTATATCGACCAACAGCACTTTCTTCCCGCAATCCGCGCAATACGCCGCCATATTCACGGCGGTCGTGGTTTTACCCACGCCGCCCTTTTTATTCGTAAAAGATATAACCTTACCCATAATTTCTTCCTTAAAGTTTCACGGGAAACAAGTCCGTTTTCTTATTGCTTACGGCTTTCGCCGTCGTCGCCGCCGTCGCCGCTGTCGGATGACGCAGGTTTTTCTTCCGCAGAGGGCTCTTCCTCTTCTTCGGGATTATCCTCAGTTCCCTCAAATTTCTTGAAGGGATTTTCACGGTGCTTTTCGTCAAGTTCGTCCATAAATTTTATGACTTCGCCGTACGGCTTGCCCGCCATAAGAAGGTCAACTTCCTCCGTATAAATGGTTTCGCGCTCAATAAGAACCCTTGCCATATTGTCGAGAATGTTTCTGTTTTCGGTAAGAAGCTTCGTCGCGCGCGCGTGCGCGGATTCTATTATGGAATGCATTTCCGCGTCTATCGCCCTTGCAGTCTCTTCCGAATATGCGTTATGCGTTTCCATATCTTTGCCGAGGAATATTGTCTGAGAATTGGAACCGTAGGTTACAAGCCCCAGTTTCTCGCTCATACCCCATTCGGTTATCATGCGCTTTACCATTTCGGTCACGCGCTCCAAGTCGTTGGATGCGCCCGTCGTTATATCTTTGATTACTATCTCTTCTGCGACGCGCCCGCCCAGCGCCATACATACAAAGTCGAGAATTTTATTTCTCGTCATATGCGAGTCGTCGTTTTCGGGTCTGGTCATCGTATAGCCTGCCGCATTGCCGCGGGGGATTATCGAAACTTCCTGCACAGGGTCACATTCGGGGCAAAGACGGGCGATAATGGCGTGCCCCGCCTCGTGATAGGCGGTTACGCGTTTGTCGCTTTCGGTGACGACACGGCTCTTCTTCTGCGGCCCCATAATAACCTTGTTCACGCCTTCGTACAGTTCCAGATTTCCTATAAATTTCTTACCCGCGCGCGCGGCAAGAATAGCCGCTTCGTTCAGAAGGTTGGCAAGGTCCGCGCCCGAGAATCCCGCCGTGATTCTTGCAATCGTCTTGAAGTTGACTTCGGGAGCGAGCGGCTTGTTGCGCGCATGGACTTTCAGAATTTGCTCCCTGCCCTTCACGTCGGGAAGGTTGACGTAAATCTGCCTGTCGAACCTGCCCGGACGCATTAAAGCGGGGTCGAGAATGTCGGCACGGTTAGTCGCCGCCATAATGATTACGCCCTCATTGCTTTCGAAGCCGTCCATCTGGACGAGAATCTGGTTTAAGGTCTGCTCCCTTTCATCGTTGCCGCCACCGAGACCGGCTCCGCGGTGACGCCCTACGGCGTCTATTTCATCGATGAAAATAATGCAGGGCTGGTTTTTCTTAGCCATATCAAATAGGTCGCGTACGCGCGAGGCGCCGACGCCTACGTACATTTCAACGAAATCAGAGCCCGAAACAGAGAAAA
>CANRAI010000026.1 GCA_947628555.1 uncultured Clostridia bacterium
GTTCCCATAGAAAAACTCCTCGAAGCCGCCCACAAAATCACGGGCGTGCCCGAAAAATTAAAGCAATCCGATAAGCCCGTCGGCGTAGTGGTTTACAGGGACGGGACAGTAATAGATACAATTTATAAAATTCGGGAAGAAGGGAAATGACGGTAAGGGAGGTAGTATTACCTGCCGAAAGACTTCAAATCGAAAGATTTCTTTCGCGTTTCGGGCTTAAATACGAAAATAATATCGACCGCACGCTTTATATGGAGGAGAACGGCGAAGTCATAGCCACTCTTTCAGCAAGCAAGTATATTCTCAAATGCCTTGCGATTGCCGAGGAATACCGTAGTGAAAATCTTGCGGTAAAGCTTGTAAGCGAGATGATAAAACGGCTTCACGCCGACGGAATTTATCATTATCGGGTATTCACCAAACCTGAATACTGCGGCGTTTTCAAATCATTGGGATTCGGGCTGTTGCTGGAAACCGAAAAATTTTCGGCGCTTGAAGGCGGCGAGGGCGGAATTTCAGACGCAATCGGACAGATGCGCGTGCAAATGAAGTTCAGCCTGGGGATAGATAGTATAGGCGAAAACAGCGATACGGCTTGCATAGTTTTAAACGGAAATCCGTTTACGGAGGGGCATTTAAAGCTTGCGGAGTACGCCGTCGCCCGCCATAAATTCGTGTTGGTTTTCGTGCTGGAAGAAGAGGGCTCGTTTTTTTCTTTCAAGGAAAGATTCGCTATGGCGTATCTTGCGTTAAAGCCGCGCGCCAACGTTTTGGTTCTCCCGTCGTCGAAGTATATTATATCGAAGGCGACTTTCCCCGGTTATTTTTTAAAGACATTGGACGAAACTACCGAGGAATACGCGAAGTACGACGCTCTCCTTTTCAGGAAGTATTTTATGCCTGAACTCGGCATTGTCAAACGCTATGTCGGCGAGGAAACAAGCGGCTATATGCGCCTTTACAACGAGGTCCTCGGCAGAATTTTGGGCGACAAGTTGGAAGTCGTTCCGCGCTTTGAAGAGGACGGCAAGGTTATTTCTGCAAGCGCCGTGCGTTCGCTTCTTTCCGACGGGAAAACAGAGGAAGCTTTAAAATTTATACCCCGAAGCAATTACGCCGTCTTTAAAAGTATGATTATAAATAAAAATGTATAATTCTGAACAGATTCTCGCCGACCGCGAAAATCGCGGCAGGTTCGTCGCGCGGGCTGCGCAAAGGGGCGACGTGATAACCGTAAAGGCGAACGTTCCCGGTGCGGATAAGCGCATAGGCGAAAGCTTTCTCATCGTACGCTATTTCGTAATGAAAACGCTTGAAGCGTTCAAAGGAAGCGCGGAATTTTACGACGGCGCGGACGGATATTGCGCGGTACTTTCCGTATCGGGCGAAAATCTTAAAGATAGGGCGGTGGAGCTTGAAAAAAACGACCCCGTGGGTCGTTTTACTGATATCGACGTCTATTTGCAAGGCAGTACGTACAGCCTTTCGCGCGGATATATGCGCAGGTGTTATATTTGCGGAAACGCGGCGTTCGTCTGCGCAAGGCGGCGCGAGCATACCTCCGAAGAACTTTTAAATACTCTGAAAGGCGGAGTGCGCTTATATTTCGGCGCACGGCTGGCTGAAATAATCAAGGAAAGCCTTATGGCGGAGCTTGATTTGGAGAATAAATTCGGGCTTGTGACGCCGACTTCGAAGGGTTCGCACCCCGACCTCGATTACGGAATAATGCAAAGGGCGCAGGACGCCATAATTCCGAGCCTTGTTCGGCTGTTTTGGATAGGTTTCGATTCTGAAAATACTGACGGGCTTTTAAAAGAGCTTCGCCCCGTAGGGCTCGAAGCCGAAAACGCCATGTTCGCCGCTGTGCATACAAACACATATAAGGGCTTTATATTTGTCGCGGGGCTTCTTCTCGCCGCCGCAGGCTATGCCTTGAAAAACAGCGGAAAGTGCGATATATATTCGATAATTAAGGAGATTTGCCGCGGAATAACGGAAGAACTGAAGCTTGAAAACAAAACGTTCGGCGGCCGCGCTTACGCAAAATACAGAGTAACGGGGGTGCGTGGAAATGCCGAAAACGGGTTTTACGCCGTCCGCGCTGCGGAGGAAGAGATTGACGATACGTTTTCGTCTGAAAGCCTTTTGGCAGCGCTTTGCCGTACCGTCGGCAGAATTGAGGATACAGTGCTTTTAAAACGCGCGGGCAATCTTGAAAATTATTATTATTTCAAAAAAAAGATATCCGAGCTTGACGTCAACGACGAAACTCGGCTTCAAGCATTAAACTCGGAATGTATCAAAAATGGTATAAGCATAGGCGGCAGCGCCGACGTGCTTGCCGCCGCGGTTATGGTGAAAAAGCTGAAAAGACTGTGGTATTTTGAATAAATATACAATTTGATTATACATTATTAAACGCTTGCGCCGATAAGTCCGCCATAAAGTTATTCAATTTTACAAGCGTTCTCGGCATAATATGTTTGCATAGAAGCGTAAATTCCGTAGGAAAGTACGGTTTGCGTTTTGCAAATTTGCATGCAGAGGCGTTTGGTATGTGCGAAAGGAAACAGCCGATAGGCGTTTTCGACTCGGGTATAGGCGGACTTACCGTGCTGGAACAGCTTATAAAAAAGTTTCCTAACGAAAATTTTATATATGTTGCCGACCAGGGCAGCTGTCCGTACGGCACTAAATCGCCGTGCGAAATCGCGGAGCGCGTGGAAAGCATAACTTCTTTTTTGCTTGCGCGCAACGTGAAAGCGGTGGTGATTGCCTGCAATACGGCTTCGGTACATATCGAAAGGGCTAAAAGTCTTACTTCAAAGCCCGTGATAGGAATGATAGAGCCGACTTGCGAAAGGGCGGTTCAGCTTACGGAAAACAAAAAAATTGCCGTGCTTGCGACTGCGGCGACAATCGAAAGCAAAGCATACCAGAAACTTTTGGAAAAATCGGGAATAACTCCCGTGCCCCTCGCCTGCGGCGAGTTCGTGGAACTTCTCGAAAGCGGCTTTTGCGGGCTTTCGGTTGAAGATATAGTCCGCAATAAACTTCGGCAGATAGAAAACGCGGGTATGGACGTGCTGATATACGGATGCACCCATTTTTCCCTGCTCGAACCCCAGGTTACAAAGGCGCTCGGCGGAGTAAAATGCGTGGCGTGCGGGCAGCCCGCCGCTGAATTGCTGAAAAAAGTATTAAATGAAAACCGCCTTGAAAATACATTAAACAGTAAAGGCAAAGTAGAATTATATACGACGGGCAGCGTAATAAGGGCTGCGGAGACGATGAAATGGTTTTCCTGTCCTCACGCTCCCGTGCGGCATATCGAAATAGAATAGGAGATGCTTATGCGAAAAATAGAACTTGCCGAAGTAACGGCAAAAATCAAGGACATGTTCATTGACGCCTGCGAAAATATCCCCGATAACGTCCTATGTACGCTTAAATCGGCGGAAAAGCGGGAAGAATCGCCCCTCGGGCGGGAGGTAATAGGGAAAATCGTCGAAAACGATTTGCTCGCGCGGGACAAGCGCCTTCCAATATGTCAGGATACGGGCGTTGCGGTTGTAATGCTTACAATCGGTTCGGAAGTGGTTTTTGAGGGCGATATCTACGAAGCCGTGAACGAAGGCGTAAGGCAGGCTTATACAGAGGGCTATCTGCGTAAATCCGTGGTAAGGCATCCTCTCGACAGAGTAAACACCAAGGACAATACCCCCGCGATAGTCCACGTAAAAATCGTCCCGGGCGACTCCTTCCGCATCGACGTTGCACCCAAGGGCGGCGGCAGCGAAAATATGAGCGTAGTCAAAATGCTTATTCCTGCGGACGGCGTGGAAGGAATAAAAAAGCTTGTGCTGGACACGGTATATAATGCCGGCGGCAAGCCCTGTCCTCCCGTAATAGTGGGGCTGGGCATAGGCGGTAACTTCGAAAAGTGCGCGCTTATGGCAAAGGAAGCGCTTTTCAGGGAAATAGACGACCATTCGCCCGACCCGATTGCGCGCAAGCTTGAAGATGAGCTTTTGGAAGAAATCAACAGGCTCGGCGTCGGACCTATGGGCTTCGGCGGAACGGTAACCTGCCTTGCCGTAAAGGTAAACACATATCCCTGCCACATAGCAAGCCTGCCCGTGGCAATAAATATTCAGTGCCATGCGGCACGGCATAAGACCTGTACCCTTTAAGGAGAAAAATTATGATAAGAATGACAAACCCCGTTGACGAAAAGCTTGTCCGTTCATTACGCGCAGGCGACGTCGTGCATATTACGGGCGTGATTTATACCGGCAGAGACGCCGCGCATAAGCGTCTTTGCGAACTTTTGAAGAAGGGAGAGCCCCTTCCTATCGACGTTAAAAATTCTGTAATCTATTATGTAGGTCCAACTCCGGCAAAACCGGGCAGAGCGATAGGCTCTGCCGGACCCACTTCAAGTTACAGAATGGACCCCTATGCCGAACCGCTTATGCAGCAGGGCTTGAAGGTAATGGTTGGCAAGGGTTCGCGCAGTGCGGAATTTAAACAGCTTTTGCAAAAATACGGGGCGGTCTATCTTTCCGCGATAGGCGGCGCGGCAGCTTCCATATCCGAAACAATCAAAAAGTGCGAGGTCGTGACATACGAGGACCTCGGCGCGGAAGCTATTCATAGGCTTGAAGTAGAGGATTTTTACGCTATTGTCACTTACGACAGCGTGGGCAACGACCTCTTTGAGCAGGGCGTCAAAAAGTACAGGAAGGCTTAAAGGAGATAAGCGTTGAAAAAAGAACCTCTTTCAACCGATTTGGTCGGCGGTAAAACCTTAAAAACCGACGAACGTATTGCGTTTTTCGGCGCAGTGGACGAGCTGTCCGCCTATATAATGGAGCTTACGCATCACGTCAACGACATTCATTTGGAAATGGAGTTGAGGAAGATAGTCACTCTGTTATCCACTATGATGGCGGAGGTAGCGGGCGGCTACGGTCATATAGGGGAAAAACACCTCGAAGAGCTTTTGGAAGTCATAAAAAAGTACGAAGAGGAAGCCGGTCCTTTCACAAGTTTCGTTTTGCCGGGCACAACACCTATGGGCGCTAAGGTGCACATAGTGCGCACCGTAACGCGCCGTGCTGAGCTTGCCTACGCCAAGCTCTATGAAAAGTACGGCGGCAGCGAATATATCTTCGAGTATCTCAATAAGCTTTCTACGCTTTTCTATGCGATAGCGCGAATATACGACGAAAAATAAAAGGGGTATCCAAATGAAAAAATTTCTTGTATTCACCTTAACTATCCTTGCGGCGTTTGCCTGCGTCTTTGCCGCCGCATGCGACCGTGAACCCGTAAAGGCGGACGAAAACACTGTTTTTATCAAAGTAACCGATAAATCTTACGCCGGTAAGACCCTTCTCGAATATATGGAGCGCCTTAGCGACGAGGGCAGGCTGACCTTCGAAATAAATGACGGCATGGTGACCTCCATAAACGGTAAAGCAAATACTTTTAACAGCTATTGGATGCTATATACCGACGACGCGGAAAACGCGAACGACGAATGGGGTAAATTCGAGCACGAAGGTAAAAGGTACGGTTCCGCCGTTTTGGGCGCTTCGGAATTGACCGTTAAAGAAGGCTGCCTGTACGTTTGGGCATATCAGAAGTTCTGATGTCTGCGGCAAAGGAAATTGCGTTAATAAGCCTGTTTACCGCCCTTCTTATAGGAGGGCAGTTCGTTTTGAACGGGATTTCGGGAGTGGAGGTGGTAACCGTGCTACTGTTAAGTTTCTCGTTCTATTTCGGAATCAGAAGAAGCGTAATTTCGGCAACCGCGTTTTCCGTTCTTCGCTGTTTCATATTCGGTTTTTTCGTAAACGTCCTTATTCTTTATCTTGTATATTACAACCTGTTCGCCCTTTTTTTCGGGGCTCTCGGTTTGAAATTCAACCACAAGCTTAATGCGGCGCGGCACGCCGTTATTACGGCGGCGGCGGTTTTATCTACGGCGTTTTTCACCTTGCTCGACAACGTGATTACGCCGCTTTATTACGGCTTCGATTTCGCGGCGGCAAAGGCTTATTTTATAGCTTCGCTTACCGCTGTGATACCGCAGACGGTTTGCGCTTTCGTCACGGTATTGCTAATTCTGCCCGCGCTTTTAAAAGCATACGCCGTCGCCTTTCCGCTCGGCAAAGACCTCTGTAAAAAGCGATAAATGCGTTTAAAATCTTCAACGCCTGCGTATTTTAAGCCTACGAAGAGCGTAGGGAAAAAAATTTTTATTTCGATACATAAAAATTTTTGAACCGCGCAAGATAGGATTACGGAGGTAAATCAGAATGGAAAAATTCAAATCAGGTGAAACCGTTCCCATGTCCTGCCATTATAAGGCATACGATAAAAACGGTGAAAGCCGCGACAACGAAAAGACTTATCTTGAAAAGGGTTCAACATTCCCTCCCTTGCAGCATGAGGGCGGTTATTGGGTAATGGACCACGAATAATCGGAACTCCATAGCAAAAAAACAGAGTACTCCACGGAGTACTCTGTTTTCCTGTTATTGGGGAATAAATTCTTCCATCGGTATAACCGCCCTTAATGTCACTCGATTTACCGTAAAATTCGTCTATAAGTAAAATCAAAAAGCCGGTTAAGCCTGCTTCCGCGCCTTGGACGCGCGCGAAACGGCTTTTTTTGCGGCGGGCTTCTTTCCCTCCGCATTTTTTACGCTCGCTTTCAGGGCTTCCATAAGGTCGATTATTTTGCCGGATTTTTCCTCTTTCGGCTTTTCTACCGTTTTCCCAGCTATCTTGTCGTCTATCAGCGCCTTTAATTTTTCCTGAAATTCGTCCTTGTATTTTTCGGGCTCGAATGGTTCTTCCATGCCCGAGATTAACTTTTCCGCCATATCGAGTTCAGCTTCGGAAACTTTCGGCTTTTCGTATTCTACGGGTATTTCCTTAATTTCGTCCTGATATAAAAGGGTCTGTATTAACATTCCGTCCTCGCGCGGGATAATCACAAGCAGCTTTTCCGAATTGCCGAAAACCGTTCTTCCCAGCGCCGCGCGGTTTTTCTTTATCATGGCTTGCCGCAGCAATTCAAGCGCCTTGCCGCCGCCCTTTTGCGGCGCCACGTGATATGCCTTGTCGTAATAAACGGGGCTTATTTCGTCGAGGGACGTGAAGCTTAAAATGGTTATAGTGCGGTCTTTTTCCGTTTTGATTTTTTCAATTTCTTCGTCCGTTATCACTACGTATTGGTCTTTCGCGTATTGAAATCCCCGTACTATGTCCTTTGCTTCGACTTCTTTTCCGCAGTGCGCGCAAACTTTTTTGTAGCGTATGCGCGATTTATCCGTCTTGTGAAGCTGGTTAAAGCTTATGTCGCTGTCCTGCGTTGCCGTATAAAGATTTACGGGTATATACACAAGCCCGAACGATATAGCGCCCTTCTGAATTACCGCCATAAATTCACCTCTTAAAAATTATTTGCTTTCCCGAAAGGAATATTCTTTCCGCCGCTATAAAAAGCGCGCTCGTCCATATACTAATTTTATGGCTGAAAACAAACTGAAAAAATACAACGCGAAGCGTAATTTCGATATAACGAAAGAGCCCGAGGGCAGAATGAGGCGTTCGGGCGGGAAACTTAAATTTTCCGTACAGCTGCACGCGGCGAGAGCGGAGCATTACGATTTAAGGCTTGAATACGGAGGGGTAGCGTTAAGCTGGGCTGTGCCCAAAGGTCCGTCGTTCAAAACTTCCGACAAGCGGCTTGCGGTGCGCGTGGAAGACCACCCCGTAGATTATATGGACTTTGAGGGCATTATCCCTAAGGGTCAATACGGCGGCGGCACGGTAATGCTTTGGGACGAGGGCGTGTGGACGCCTCGGGTAAATCCCAAAAAGGGGCTTGAAGAAGGGTCGCTGAAATTCTGCCTCGACGGAAAACGCCTTAAAGGCGATTGGGCGCTTGTAAGGATGAAAAGCGAGGAGGGGTCGGAACCCTGGCTTTTAATCAAGGAACGCGACGGATACGCCAAAAATACGGCGGGGATAAGTCGTTTTTCGCGCGGAATCCGCTCGGGCAAAAGTATGGCTGAAATTTCCGAAAGCGGCAATAAAAATCCTTTCGCACAGCTCAATGTAATGCTTGCGAAACCGTGCGCCGAACTTCCTTCGGGCAGGGAATGGATTTACGAACTGAAATACGACGGTCATCGGGTTTGCGGCTTTTCCGAAAAGGGAAAAACCGTTCTGCTTTCACGAAACGGGCACGATTGCACTTCGGCTTTTTCTGCCGCCGCGGAGGCGCTTTCAGATGTTTTGAAAGGCCGCGCCGCCGTGGTTGACGGCGAAATGGTCGTTGCGGGTGAAAACGGAATACCCGATTTCGGCGCATTGCAGGCGTACGTAAAGAACAAGCGCGAGGGCGGGCTGAACTACGTCTTATTCGACCTTTTGGCGCTCGACGGCGAAGATTTGCGCGGATTGCCGCTTATCGAGCGCAAACGAAGGCTTAAAGGGCTTTTGAAAGAAGTTTCGCCCGTAATTTCATACAGCGGGCACACCGATAAAATGGGTAAGCGGGAGCTTGCCTCATTGAAAGCGCGCGGTCTTGAAGGAATCGTCGCGAAGAGAAAAAATTCTACTTATTCCGAGGGCAGAAAGGGCGATTGGGTCAAACTGAAATTCAGAAACGACCGCGAATTTGCGATAGGCGGATATTCGCTGTCCGCAGACGGCGGGCTGAAATCCATACTTGTGGGATTTTACGAGGACGGCAAGCTGAAATTCGCGGGGCGGGTAGGAACGGGTTTTACCGAGGAATCCCGTTTTAGTCTTGTAAAAAAATTTGCCGCGATATCGCGCAAAACCTCTCCGTTTTCTTCTCTTCCGAAGGAATACACCGAGGGGGCGCTGTGGGTCAGACCAATGCTTGCCGCTCAGGTGGATTTTGCCGAAATAACTTCTTCGGGCGTTTTGCGGCAGGCAAGTTTCAAGGGCTTGCGGCAGGATAAACCCGTAAGTGAAATTACGGACGAAAAGCCCGCCGCAAAAGAAACGCCGGGAAAAACAACTGACGAATCTTCGTCCAAGAGCACGCGTATTCCGAATGGTAAGCCCAATAATCAAAGAGGGGTTAAACCGAAGCCGTCAATCGAAGTCGGCGGGTTTTCAAGCGAAAATCAAAAATCCGAAAGTCCTATCCCAAAACACGGCGGAAGTAAGGCTACCGAAAAAAAAGTAAAGCAGACCGAAAAAACCGACTCTGTAAAAAAATCCGCAAATAAAATTTCTGCAAAATCCGAGAACAACCGAAAAAAGGAACATTGCCTTGTTTCGGGCGTAAAGATTACTCATCCCGAAAAGGTTATGTTCCCCCAAACCTCCCTGACGAAGCTTGAACTTGCTAATTACTACTCCGCCGCGGCGGAACGTATGCTGCCCTATCTGAAAGACAGATTTTTAAGCCTTGTATGCTGCCCTTCGGGAATAGACGGCGAAAAGTTTTTCCGCAGGCATTTTGAAACTGACTTTAAAGGAATAAAACAAGCGCCAGCGGAGGACGACGAATATTTTTATATTTTATCCAAAAGCGCGCTTATATATTTGGCGCAGTATAACGCCGTCGAATTTCACGTCTGGGGCAGCAAAAAGTCGTCGCCGTTTTGTCCTGACGTAATGGTATTCGACCTCGACCCCGACGAAGCGCTTCCTTTAAGCGCGGTAAGAAAAGGCGTGCGCGATTTAAAATCCGTTTTGGACGGGCTTGGACTTATATCCTTTTTAAAAACCAGCGGAGGCAAGGGATATCACATTGTTGTTCCCTTCCGCAAAGGGACGGATGGGCAGGCGTTCCGTGATTTTGCAAAGCGTGTAGCGGAGCTTTTGGAAAGCGAATATCCGAACCGCTACGTTTCCTCGATGTCCAAAAAACTTCGCGAAGGCAAGATTTTTATCGACTGGCAGCGAAACAGCCCGGGCGCGACAGGCGTTGCCCCATACAGCGTCCGCGCGCGTGCAGGCGCGCCCGTTTCCATGCCGATAGGGTGGGACGAACTGTCCAAAGTCGCTCCCGCCTCGATAAACGTGAGTACGGCTTTAAAACGCCTTGAAAAGCCCGACCCGTGGGCGGATTTCTTTAAAATAAAAGCTACCCAACAGTTGAATTTTAAATAGCAGTTTTTTTATAAAAACAAAGCCATGTAAAATAGGTTACATGGCATAAAGTAAAATTTTTTTAAGATTAAAAATCGGTCATTTCTTCGATTATTATATTTTGTATCGACTTTGCAAGTGTTCTCGTCGCTCTGTTTTCAAGACTCCTTTCCAAAAACGCCATATTCACGCCTTCCCAAACGAATAACGTGCCGCTTATGTTTATCAAATCAAACCATAATTCATAGTTATGCAATAAATAGCTGACTATCAGTATAACCGCGCCCGCGCCGATTAACGACCCGCCGCTGACAAGTTTTTTATGGTTTTCTTTTATGGTACGGTAAGCCGCCAGATAAATATTTTGCTTGATTATTTCTGCACATTCTTCTTTGGTATATTCGCCGAAATTTTTTATTATGATATGCAAATTCAATTTAAACTTTTTGGGGAGAAGTAATACTGCTTCCTGAATATCCGAAAAAAGTTTGTCGTTGAGTTTTTCAATAGTGCCGTCTCCGAAATTCGGGTTTATCAGTTCGGCAAATGTATCATATACAAGCTTTAAAGTTGCTATATTGTCTTGAATTGAAAAATAGTGTTGCAAAATTTGCGTTTGCAATTCTTTCCTTTTGCTCATTTTACGCCTTGTGATTATAAATTTTATAAACGCATTGTAGCATAAGCCCGACTGTTTATCAAGCAAAATAAAGAATTGATATTGTAAATGTGTCAAAACGGCGCCTTTACAAGTCGCCGTTTTAAAAATCTAACCGAGTTCCTCTAACGCCTAACTCCATATCACAAATAAGGACACCCTTTACGGGTGTCCTTATTTGTGGTGAGCAGTAGTAACGTAAAATGAATATCAGAGCATGAACACAGCTTCAAACTGGCTGCAATCATTTGCGACGATTCCCATGATGAATGATTTTCCGTCTTGCAGTACAACCTTATAACGGGTGCCTATTTTCCGTTCGTTTCCCATCATGAATGTTGCGTGCGGCTCTACAATCGTAAATTCTTTTACGTCGTTCTTCGTGATTTTGATTTCGTCTTTGCCCACTACATTCAGACCCATGCCGCGCGACTTGTCTTCAAATGTCCGCAATGTTACGGAATATCCTAAATAGTCGCCACCCAAGACATTGCCGCTCTTCATCATTTGCTTGAATAAGTTGCTGAAAAAACCCATAATACTAACCTCCTAAAAACGTGAATGTAACAAATTGTTACTTTGAAAGTATAACATTTTGTTACAATTATGTCAAGCGATTTTTAATATGAAGTTAAGAGGATTAGTAAAAATAAGAAAGCAAAAAGGGTACACGCAATTAAAGGTCTCCATGGACTTGTCGATCAGTAGAGAGGCGTTATCTTACTATGAAAACGGCAGGAGAAGCCCGGACGTTGAGATGCTCTGTCGGCTGTCCGATTATTTCAATGTATCAATCGACTATTTGATTAACGGCAAAGAATTCGAACATAAGTAATCGTAAATCCGGTTAGGTTGCTATTCATAAAAGGAGGTGGATTTTGCGCCTTTGGCGCAAAGCGTCGCTCCGCTCGCGCGAACCAACGAAAAAGTCGGGTTTCTTTTACTACCCCCCTAAACTCAGCAACAGGCACTGACAAAAAGTCAGTGCCTGTTTTTGGTGTAAAGCGGACGGCTTTTAATAGGAACTCCGAAAAGTCGTAAGTGGATTCTGCCGTTTCCCCAAGGGAACCCTCGGCAGACCTTCGCGTGCATAGCTCGCTCGGGCGAACCACGCGGCGTTTCTTTTTGCCACCTCCTCCCACCAAAAAACGACACCCTATTATAGGGTGCCGTTTTTTGGTGGGAGGAGGTGGATTCGAACCACCGAAGTCGGAGACGTCAGATTTACAGTCTGATGCATTTGGCC
>CANRAI010000027.1 GCA_947628555.1 uncultured Clostridia bacterium
CAGGTAATAGTCCAAGACATTGCCGTTCTGCGCGCCTCGGGCTACGATATAACAGCCACAAACCGCGGCTACGTGCTCAATACAAAGGTCAGGGCTACCCGCGTTTTTAAGTGCCGCCATACTTTCGAAGAAATAGTTGACGAAGGCGTTCTTATCATAGAAGCGGGCGGCAGAATAGAGGACATATACGTCAATCACCGCCTGTACGGCAGAATTTCCGCCCGACTGGGGCTATACACCCGCACCCATGTGGAGGAGCTGTACCGTTCCCTTGTTTCGGGCGCGTCCAAACCGCTTATGAGCGTTACGGACGGCTATCATTACCACACCGTTTCCGCCCCTAACGAGGAGACGTTGGACGAAATAGAAAGACTATTAAGAATCAAAGGATTTCTGATAGAAATTTAAAAATCCGGTCGGAAAACTTTTTTCAATCCCTTTTCCGGCCGCGCGGCATAAAAACCTCAGCCATAAGAACGGCTGGCATAGAAACCGAAAGCATAAGAAACCGCAGGCATAAGAAAAAAGATTTTTCAAAAACTGTAAGTATAACAAAACGGAGGTACGTATGGCTCATAAAGATTCCTACAAGCACGACTCGGCTGTTGTGCTTGCGGGGCGGCTGCTGGCTAACCTGGCGTTGTTTTCCGCTATTCTTGCGCTTGCGCCCTCGCTTTTTCATCTGTTTGCGTCGGTTACTTTCTATGCATTCGGTTTTATTATTTACGTAGTAGTGAACATTATTCTGATTGTGTTGTCGCTGGGGTTTATTTTATTTCTGGGCTTCCCGCCTATTCCGATGAAAGAATTTTTCGACGGCTTAACGGCTGAAAATATTTTCGGTCCGCTCGGCGGCGGCACGCTTGCGTTTATTTCCGTCGTTTCTGTATTAGGCTGCGCGGCTGCCGTGCTTGCAATAATTCTTTGCGGGCGTAAAAAAGGAATGGCTCATTCAAAGGCTGCGGTTTCGCGGGGGATAGCCGCTATTGTAATCATAGCGGCGGCGGTCATAGTTGCTTTTGTCTCGGCGGTGACGGGAGGCATATCATGAAGCTGACCCTGTTCAAGCGGGGCGGGCTGTGCGACGCCTCGGTATATGTCGGCGGCAAGCTCGTCTCTTTCAGGCGCGAAGTGCAGCCTGACGGCAAAAAAGCGGACGTAGCTCTGCTTAACGCAGATGGATTAACGGATATTTTTATCGTAAAGCGCCACCCGCTAACGTTCGAAGGCTGGCTTATTAGGACGGCGCTTTTATGGCTTTTCGGAATTTTCGGGATTTTTAGCCCGAGGCTTCCCAAGCGTTTCGACAGGCTTGAATACCGCCTTACAGGCGACGTGAAAGAGGATACGACCATGGTTCTTTCGGTGGAATCTCCGCGCGCTTTGCAGCCCGATTTTGCGCCCGTGCGCGTGGAAACGGACGTTCCGTTTACGGAGGAGAACAACAGGTGGTTTTTTGACGTAAAAGCCCGTAAGCGCAAAAAGGGTTACAAAATTTTCAATATGATTTTCTGGTTGGCGGCTGCGCTCTCCGCCGTTATTGCAATTTTTACATTAGTTAAATAAGCGTAAGCGCATGTGCCTTGCAAAGTTAAGCATAAATTTGCGCCGCCCGCGGAACTTTCCGCGGGCGGCGCTTAAAATTTTATTACTTGATTATCAGTTCGCGGGACTCGGCGTCGGCGCGACCCAGCTTAACCGATTTTACGGCGGGGTCGTCGTAAAGAGTGTAATTGTAAGTTGCGCCGTCGGCGTCCATACAGCTTGAATAAACGGTGAATTGACAACCCTCTTCCGTCAGCACGCAGCCCTTTGGCACGGCTGCGCTTCCCAAAATCCTCAAAAACGAAGTCACGGCGTTTTCTTTTTCCGTCTGGCCGTGGTTAAATTTAACGAACGCCGCCCTAACGAAACGGGAGGGCGACGACCAGTCGCCGGGCATACCCAAAGCTCCCATTCCGCGGCTGTAAGGGGTCAAATCGAGTTCTTCCGCAAAGGTGTTTTCGGGGTTGCGCGCAGACAGCCGCGCGTAATTTTTCAGGTTGAAAAGCTGCGTTTCGAAGGGCGGATTGTTGGTTAATACGCCCGCGGGGTCGTCGTAAATTTTCAGACCGTCCGTAACGCTTTCAACCGCTATTTCGCCCGATTTGTCGCCTATAAGCCAATGAAGGGGAGTGTGCGGCATTTTTTCGGAATAATTTATATCCGCGACGTTCATTTTTTCAAGCGCGGTTCTCGCTTCCGCAAGATTTGCGCAGCCGCCCAGAATATAGGGAATGACCTCGAAAGGCGCAACGTTTACTTTATCCGTACGCGGCTTGTGGTAGGCGGCGTTCGCGGGGAAATTCAGCCCCGCAATGCAAAGCCCTTTTTCGTTCATAGCGTCGTAGTACAGCGGACTGCCGTCCGCTACATGCGCCATGCCTATAACGGCGTAATGCTCTTCCTGCGCGGGTGCTTTTCTGAAAGAAAATTTAAAGCCGCGCGGTGAAATTACAACCTGTTCGCCGTGGGACGAGCAGACGTCGAGAGTTCTTCCAAAGTAATAATTGCCGCAGTTTTTAAAACCTATCGCAGTACACATAATTCCTCTTTGATTTTAGGCAAAGCCCGAATAATTTATTCTTCGGCTTTTCAGCCGGCGTCAATTTTTAAGTTAGATTGTTGCGGCAGTTCCGTCCAGAAACTTTAAATATTCCCGCTTGCAGGTCAAAAAAATTACCTGGTGCCGCTTTGCACATTCGTTTATAAGCTTGCAGGAGCGGGCGGTGCGTTCCGCGTCCATATCGTTGAAAGGGTCGTCGAATACTATCACGCCGCCGCCTTCGGGGAAAAGGTGGTCCAAAACGGCAAGCCTGAAAGCGAGGGATACCGTTTCCTTTGCGCCCTCGGACAGTTTACCGTAATCCAAAAGGCGGCCGCCGCTGTAAATATCCATTTTAAGCTTGTCGTTTTCGGGAAATTCCGAAAAATCCCTGCCGCCCGAAATTATGTCCAGATAGCCCGAAAAACTCTCCGCAAGCCCGCGCATGGGATTGCCCGCCAAAGATTTTTTCAGCTCTTCGAAAACTTTCGAGATATGCAGCCAGTGGGCAAGCAGAATCTTCTGTTCTTCGAACTCCGTTTCGGCTTTACGCACGTTTTCCGCGGGGTCGCCCACGATATTTTCCTTAAAGTTTTGCAGCTTACCCGAACTTTCCGTTTTTGCCGTCAACGCCTCTTCGCGCGCCTTGCGTTTCTGTTTCATAGCCGATTGCAAAAGGGACAAATGGGCTTCGGGGTCGGAAATGCGCAGATATTCCTGCGGAATTTTGCCCGCGTCTCCTAAGGAAGCTTCCGTATCTTTCAGCTCTTCGGAAGTTTTTAACGCCTTTTTCTCCAAAGCGAAGATGTCGCCGTATTCTTTTACGTAACTTTCCTCAACCGCCTCGTTCGCGGCGATAAATCGGGTGATATCCTCGCCCCCGCAAAATTCGGAAATCTCCCTTTCAATTTCTTCCCGTTTCCTGATAAAGGGCGGCAGATTTTCCGCCTCGCGGCGCAGGTCATCGAAAGTCATACCGCCCGTCGCATAAGTAAGTTTTTCTTTAAGCAGATCCGCTTTACGCAGATTTTCGGAATGAATTTTTGCGGTCTCTTCCAGCTCTTCAACGCTTTCCGCATTAAATTTTTCAAAAACGCCCTTTATGAACGCGCGTTGTTCGGCAAGCCGTTTTTCCGTCTCCGCGACATCGACGTCCGCGGGCGACAATTGCATTTCTAAAACGCCCGGCACGGTAATTTTCACCGCCTCGGTCAAGGCGACCGAATCTGCGGGTTCTAAAATCTTGCCCGTCAGCAGAGATTTTATTTGGACGGAATTGCCGCCGAACACTTTGAACGCCGCCGCAACATTCATTCCGCAAAGTCGGTTTCCGAGGGCGTCGGCATTTTTAATTGCGGCTTTGATTTCGTTTATTTCCGACTGCGCAGGGCATAACATATTCTTCCTCGCCGCCGCAAGCTCGCATATCTCGGAAAAAATCTTTTCTGCCGCTTCGAATTTATCTTTAAGCTCTCTGTTTTGCCTTTCGGCGAGAAGGGCTTTCGCCTTTTCGATTCGCCCGCTCAAAAGAGGCCAGCGCGTAAGTATTTTGCCGTACTTTTCTATATCGGCTTCCAGCCTGACGATTTTTTCCCTGCGCTCCTTTATTACGGCGAGGATATTCGAATATCGGCTGAATTCTGCGTACGCCGTTTCGGCGGCGCGCGCCTCCACGTCCTTTGATTCGTAATCGGCGACCGCACCGTCGAAGTCTCTTTCGAGATTTTGGACCTCGGCAAGTTCTTTCCGGTATTTTTCAAGCTTGTCATAGGCTTTGTGTACAGCGCCTGTTTCCTTTGTCCAGCCGCCCGCTTTGCGCACGGGCATATTCCGTTCAAAATCCCAGTGCTTACCCGCAATCTCATCTATCTTTGCGGCTATTGCCCGTCCTATCGAATCGACGGAAATTCCGTCGCTTTCAGCGAAAGCGCGGGTGACTGCGTCGGCTATTTCACGCTTGGCGTCCGTTTTGGAAGCGTCAAGCAAAGTTTGCAGCGCGCGCGCGGAAGCCTTCTGGGAAGCCAAAAGAATATCGGCGTACACACCCTCGCCATAGCCCAGAATCCCGCGCAGACATTCTTCGATTGCGTCGGGGTCTCTTATCACGCCTTCGGGGGTGGAAAGCAGGCACCTGAAATCTTTTCCCCACTCTTTTGTAAGGGTATAGGCGCCCTTTTCCGTTTCGAACGAAATTTTCCCGTCGGCAAAATCCCCCGCCTTTGCGCCGTCTTTCAAAGCGGCGGGGAAAAAGTTCTCGGTAAAATCCCTGTCCGTCCTGCCGTCTATCCGCGCCCGTTGGAACAGCGTGCGCGACAAAAGATTGACAATCGTGCTTTTGCCGCTTTCGTTTTTGCCGTATATGACGTTTACGCCCTCTCCGAAAGTAATTTCGAAATCGCGCATCCCTGCGAATTGGGTGCAGGAAATCTTTCCGATTTTCAACTATCTGCCCTCCTTCAAGACTTTCAACATGTCATATACAAGCTGCGCTTCTTTCGGCTCGTCCAGCAAAGCCTTTAAAAATTCAGCCGAAAAGGACGTTTCGGGAAATTCTTTATCTATCAAATCACCTGAAATTATTTCGGTCAGCGCGCCGTCGTCGTACGTACCCTCTATAAAACGGCTGAGGCAGCTTTCGATAATTTCGTGACGGTTTTCGTATTCTTCTTCGCCGACCGCGCCGCCGATTATCAAATCGACAACGCAGGCGTCGTCCAAATCGGCAAGCGCGACGGCCAATCCGCTACGGGCGTTACCCGCCGTAAGCTTTATGTTTCTGCGTACGAATCGGAGATTGCCCGATTTGAATTTTTTTGCGCTTACGGAGCCGTCGTCCGATATTTGTATGATAAAGCAGCAGCCCTCCGTATTGCACGAAACGTCCGTCTGCACGTGGGCGCCCGCGTTAAAAATCTTTCCCGCGGTGTATGAATCCGTTTTAAGGCCGGCAGGAAAGGGAACGTGGGTATGCCCTATAAGCCAGACCGTCATGGGAACGCTTTCAAGTTCCGCGCGGCGCATCAGGAAGTATTGCCCCTCGCTGTCTATTGTTTCGCCCTCCACGGCGCCGTGGGCTACGCCTATACGGTAAGTTTCGTCATTTTCGAATTGCAAGTCCTTTATCCAGCCGAGGTTGTTATTACCCGGCGCGGAGTGGAGCGAAGTGCAAAGCGCGGGATACAACACAGCATCTCCGCCCTCAAAATGAAGAGGATAGGGGCGGTACTCGTTTAAAATAAGAATATTGTCCTTTACAGCCGCTATCCCGTTAATATACCGCCAAAGTTTCGAATCCTTGTCGTAAAAATCGTGATTGCCGGGCAGTACTGCCACCGTGCCGTTAAATCCGGACAGCGCGTCCATAACCCTTTTGACGGTTTTTTCGGGTATGCCGTAGGTATTTTCGAAAAGGTCGCCCGTTATAACGAAAAGCGAACAGTTTTCGTCGTTGGCGGCGCGAATCATTCCGTTCAGGGCGGAAATTCTCGCTTCTGCGAGAATTTCCGCTTTTTCGTGGTTTGAGTATTTTAAGCCTATATGGTTGTCGCCCGTCATAAAAATTTTCAGCATATCTATACCTCGGTAGGTATTATATCACGTTTATGTTTTAAAGGCAAGCGGAGGGTCAGCCGAGTTTGTCGCCGTCGGAGGCGGGTAGGTCGGGCACAGCGAGAATTACGCCGTTTTTGCCGTACGTTCCCAATACGAGCGCTTCCGACATAAAATCGGCTATCTGCTTCGGTGGGAAGTTCACGACCGCAAGCACCTGTTTTCCTTTAAGCGTTTCGGGAGTGTAGAGCTCGGTTATCTGCGCCGAGGATTTTTTTATGCCGAGTTCTCCGAAATCAATCGTAAGTTTATAGGCGGGCTTATTCGCCTTTTTGAAAATCTCCGCGGAAATTATCGTGCCCACGCGGATATCGAGTTTTGCAAAATCTTCGAATATCGCCATACATACCCCCATTTTTGTTGTTTAATCGGATGTTTCGTCAGACGGCGAGCAGATGTTCATAAACGGCGTCACGCAATAAATCTTAAAGACGAGCATGTTGCCCGTCTTTAAAAAGCCTTTGGTTAGGAATTTTTAAGTTTCGGCGCGTATCCCAAAATGATAAGCAGAATTATGGGAGCTATGGCGCCGTAAATATCATCCGCGTCATTGTTTTCAGCCTAAAATCGCTACCGAAAGCAAACAGAATATTATAAGCGAAACTGCGTCAACTATGGTCGTTATAAAGGGACTTGCCACCGCCGCGGGGTCAAGCTTGCATGCTTTTACCAAAAGGGGAAGCAGACAGCCCACAAGTTTGGCGAGAATTACGGTGCAGCACAGCGCAAGGGAAACGATTCCGCATAGAAGAGGAGTGTAGTCCTTGTAGCCGAAGAGCATATTGTCTAAAAGCATAAGCTTGATAAAGCACGCCGCGCCGAGCGTTACGGAAAGGAGCATGGAAGCGCGAATTTCCTTCCATAAGACCTTGCCCGTGTCCTTTAAGGTAAGTTCTCCCAAAGCAAGGGCGCGGATAACCGTAACTGAGACCTGCGAACCCGAGTTTCCGCCCGTGTCCATAAGCATGGGCACGCAGGCGAAAAGCACGGGGCTGATTGCGTTCAGCCTGCCCTCGAACACGTTAATGATAAGCCCCGTAAACGTGGCGCTTACCATAAGTATCAGAAGCCAGGGCGCGCGGCTTTTCCATATGGAAAAAACGCTCGTTTTAAGATAAGGCTTGTTTGCGGGCATGATTGCCGCTATTCTTTCGAAGTCCTCCGTGTTTTCTTTTTCGAGGACATCGATAGCGTCGTCAACCGTTACTATGCCAACAAGCCGCCGCTCGTTGTCGGTTACTGGTATGGCGATAAATCCGTAGTCGGAAAATTTACGCGCCACGTCCTCTCTGTCGTCAAGGGTGTTGGCGTAGATTACGTTTTCCTCCATAATGTCGGAAATGAGCGCCTTTTTGCTTGCGAGCAGCAAATCTTTCGCCGTCACAAGCCCTATAAGATGCCTGCCGTCGTCTATAACGTAGCAGGTGTATATAGTTTCCTTATCGATAGCCGTTTCGCGTATCCTGTCAAAGGCTTCCTCAACGGTCATCTGCGGGCGGAACGCTACAAATTCTATCGTCATTATGCTGCCCGCGCTGTTTTTGGGATATTTTAAAAGTTCGTTGATGTAGCCGCGCGTTTCGCTGTCGCTCTGCGCAAGCAGTCTGTTTACGACGTTCGCAGGCATTTCCTCCACAAGGTCAACCGTATCGTCGAGGAACAGTTCGTCCATGACGTCTTTTATTTCCCTGTCGGTCAGCTTTTTTAAAAGCGCTTCCTGCGTGTCGCGGTCTATCTCCACGAACATATCCGCCGCAAGGTCCTTCGGAAGGATGCGGAACAGAACGGGAAGATCTTCCTCTTTGGCGCTTTCAAATACGTCCGCGAGGTCGGTTTCATTCATTTCGGCGAGCAGCGGTTTAAGAACTGAAAATTTCCGCTCGTGCAAAAGGTGCAGTATTTCGTCCTCTTCGGCTATCCTGCGCGCAACGTTTTCGGGCAAATCCTCTATAATTTCGGCGGTATCCTCAACCGAAACGTCGTCCATGACTTCCTGCAATTCGTCGTCGCGCAAGCCGTTGACGATTTTTTGCTGCAACGACGGGTCGAGAAGAACAAGCACGTCCGCAAGAACGGAACTGTCAAGCGCGTGGCAAAACGGGAGAAGCTGTTCTTCCGTCAACTCTTTCAGAATATAAGCTACCGCTTCGGGCTCTTCGTGTTTTACGGCTTCGGCGGCTTCCTCGTAATTCTTTGCCGTAAGCAACTCATTCAATTCTTCCGTCATGTCAACCACCTCCGTATTTTGCGGAAATTCCGCTTGTTTTCAAATCAACGGCGGGCTGTATATTCCTTAACGTCAAGAATCGTTTCGCCGTCTATCTGAATGGCGCAGGGTTCGTCGAATTTTACGGTGATTTCCCTGCCTTCGAGTATTTTTACCATATTTTCTTTTTTGACGTGTTCGCCTTTGAAAATAGAGGGGAACGCCATAAGCGTGGAAAGCCTTCCTTTGCCGTACATAAGGCACAGGCTCAGCTTGTCGCCCGACCTGTTCTGCGCGGGCGTCGGAATCATTCCCCCGCCGTAAAACCTGCCGTTCATAGTCGGCGCTATCCAAACGCCCTTGTATTCGGCGGTGACGCCGTCAACGGTAACTACGGCGTTGCGGGGCTTGAAATGAAACAAAAGCCCTTTGACCGCTATGGAAGTGTAGTTCACCTTTTTGCCGTCGGCTTTCAGTTTATCGCCGACTTCGCAGCAGTAGCCGTCTATACCGTAGCCGACGCCGTTTACGAATTTATAATCAATCCCGTTAACGGTCACGGAGGGCAGGTTTTTAATAAGATGATTTATTTTAAACAGGGTAGAGGTCCTCGAAAGGCTTTTCCCGTCAACTTCGGCGCCGGGGTAATATTCCGCGATATTTTCGCACAGGTCGTTGTAAAAGTCGTTTCCGCAACCCGCGGCATACAGATATACGGGGCGTTTAAGGTTATCGCAATCGACGGTGTTCACAAATCTGTTCAAAGTGCCGTCGCCGCCGGCGAGAATTATTCTCGTACTTTCGCCCAGCCCGTCTAAATATCCCTGTAAGTCGGCGATTTCCGTAGCGTCGTCGAAAGTCAGTTCGTCCGCGGGCAGAAGTTCCGCAAGTTTTTTTCTTACGCTTTCCCTGTCGCCGCAGCCGGCAAGAGGGTTAAGCAGTACAACATATTTCATTTTTTACCTCTGTAAAATTATTTTCAATGTAATATTATTTTCCAATCAAAAGGGAGGGCGCGCAGCCGTAGTATTTTTTGAACACGCGGGAAAAATAAAGGGGCTCGGAAAACCCGCACGCCTCGGCAATCTGCGCTACGGAATAGTTGCTGTACCTGTTGCCTATGCCGCTGTCGATTATTTCCCGCGCAAGCTTCATACGGCAGTGTATAAGGTATTCGTGCGGAGTCGCGCCCGTTTCCTTTTTAAACAGTTTGCGCACATAGTCATAGCTCAAAGGCAGTTTTCTCAGGCTGTCTTCAAGCGAAAAACCCGGGTCGGAGGCCTTTCTTTTTATTTCGTCGCGCACGGCGGCCACCGCAGGTGAAAGTTTTTCCCCGCCCGAAAAGGCGATAACGTACGCCGCTATAAGCCCGCCCAAAGATTCAATAACGGCGTTTTCGCCGCCCAAAAATCTCTGCGCCTGTTTTGCGGCAAACGCAATTCCACCCGATACGTCCCCGATTATTTTTATATCCTTGAACGGGAGAAGCGCCTTGTCGAGCGACAAGCGTATTCCCGTGCCCGAAAAGCCGTGCTTAAAAAAAGCGGGAACGACAGCAACCTCGCCGCAGCCGAAACCCAAACCTCCGCCCGCGTATTCTATCAGGCAGTCCCCGCCGGCTACGTAAATTTCGCAGCTTTTGCAAATGCGTTCCGCGGTGTTTTCGGCTTCGCCCGCAAATGTTATGACGTTCATATACGCATTTTATCACAAAATATCCGTTTTGTCCATTTTTTTAAAGGAAACTTTTGTTAACCGCTTTGGATTTATATAAAAATATGATAAAATATAGACTATGACGCAGATTTATTTTAAAGTTCTCTTGATAATGGGCGTTCTGTTCGCGTTCGCCCTGCCGGGCTTCGCGCTGAAAAAGCTTAACCTTCTCGGCGAAAGGGCGGCGTTTACGCTTTCCAATATCTTATTATACGTCTGCCAGCCCGCGCTTGCCATTTCATCTTTTTGCGCGTTGTCGCGGGAGCAGTGGGCGCGGATTTCCGACCTGCCGCCTTTGCAGCTTTTGAAAAATTTCGGCGTGGTGGCGGCGATAGCTTTTTTCGCCATGATATTGACTTACGGGCTGTGCAAACTGATATTTTTAAAGTCCGTAAACAGAAAAAAGACGGACGTGTATTCGTTTATAGCCGTTTTCTCCAACTGCGGATTTTTAGGCGTGCCCTTTACGGAAATGCTTACCGACGGCGACCCGCTGGCGGTGATGTACGTGATGGTGTTCAATATTGTTTTCACTTTTTTGTGCTGGACGCTCGGCGTAGTTCTTATAACGGGCTCTTTTAAGGAAATAAGGCTTAAAAAACTTATCTGCAACCCCGCCATAATTTCGAATTTTATCGCCATGCTGCTGTTTTTCGTGCCGCAAATCAACTTTTTCATGTTCGAGAGGCTTACCGATTTGCAGATATTCCCTCGCTATCTTTCCCATATGACGGCGCCGCTTTCTATGATAATAGTGGGCATACGTCTTGCGGAATGTAAACCAAAAGAGCTTTTCTGCAAGGGCGGAATTTACCTTGCGGGCGCGCTGAGGCTGATTGTCGCGCCCTTTGTCGCGCTGGGAGTATCCGTCGCCTTTTTCTATATGGCGGGAAGCGCGGTTTCGGGCGATTTCGCGTTTATTGCGCCCGTAATCGCCATGGCTATGTCGCCCGCCGCGTCCGTAGTCGCTATGGCGGAGAGATTCGACGGCGATAAAAAGACCGCCGCCGACGCCTTCATTACCAATACCGTTTTAAGCGTTCCGGTAATTCCGCTCACCGTTTCGGCGGTTGTCGCCATATTCGGACTTATCTTGTGAAAGCGCGTTTGCGCGGCATGCGGAAATGTTATTGACAATTTTCCGTTTAAAAGTTATAATGTAGGCGTATCATTAAAAATAAAGATTCAGGAGATATTTTATGAAAATCGATTTCAAAGGCGTTACGGGCGAAGAATTGTCTTTTAAAATAAACAGAGTCCGTTTAAACCCCGAAGGCAAGCTGGATATAAAACCCCAGTTTTCCAGACAGGTAAGGAAGGTGAACGGCAACGACAAACTGAACTTCATAGCCCTTTCGGTAAAGGTTGAAAGCACCGACGCCGAACCCAAGCCTTTCGATATAAACGTAACCATGGTCGGCGTTTTCGAGGTAGAGGGAATAAAGGACGAGGCGGATGAGCGCAGCTTCGTAATAGAGGCGACAAAAACCGTTTATCCTTATTTAAGACAGGCAGTATCTGCGCTTACTTCGCTTGCGGGCATCGCGCCTTTATATCTGCCCGTAATCGGCGGAACGCTTTTCCCCGAGGACAGGGACAGCTACGGCTTCACTATTTCGGGCGGCGGCAACCTCAACTGAGCGCTTACGCCTTTAATCAAATAAAAGATATTTTAAGTAAGTCAAGCGTGACCGCGGCAAATTTTTTGCCGCGGTCACGCTTGAAGTTTATTATCTCTTGAAGTTATTACCGTTTTGTTCCCGCGGCGCGACCCGCGGGGAAATTTTATATTTTTCAATAAAATATTATGCAGCAAGGGCGGCAGAACGGTTGGTTCCGGCACAATTGTAAAAGTTCTTTAATCAACAATTAAAACAATAATAATCCACCCGCTATGGCGGG
>CANRAI010000028.1 GCA_947628555.1 uncultured Clostridia bacterium
AAACGACAAGGTAGAACCAAGACTGCCGAAACTACACAGCACCGCACCTTCGCCGCCCAAAAGACGAGGAAACAGAAAACGTAAATCAATAAAAGGTTTCTGTGCGGGACAATGCAAAAATTTGGCGACCCGAGGCGTTGTGTTTGGGCGCAACGCCGATGGTTGACCCCCCTTTGTTCGGCAATGTAAGCCGAGAGAATCGCTGCCAAAAGTTCGGCTACGGATATTCAGTTTTAAAGCAACAGTTTTGAGGTTATTTGGCTATCTTTTTGATAACCATAGTCATAGTATATAGGACATTTCTCTAAATGTCAAGAGATTTTTAGAGATTTCTCGTAATAAATATAAAAAATATTTCCGCCCTTGTTGAGAGCGGAATAGGAGAAATGATAAATGGAATTTCCGAACAAATGCCCCTATTGTGGAAAGGACATGGTTCAAAATTATATTGGTAGTTTGCCCGATAAGTACAGCAATTCTAAAATCGGCACGTTACCTGATATATGGGTAGAAGCCCATGACTGCGTTCACTGCCATAAGCCAATTTTTCTCTTTATGGAGAAGGATGAACAATCCAACATAAGCGGGATGTCAAAAATTTGCTATATCTTACCCCCGTCAAAATTTATTGATTACCCTAAGCAAGTAATGGAACTATCAAAAAATGCTTATGAGTTTTATTCCCAAGCCATTAAAGCTAAAGAGCTTGGGTTAGATAAATTGGTTGGCGCAGGACTTAGATCAGCTCTCGAATGGCTTACATGGGATTATCTCATCAAAGTAAAAGGCTATACGGAAGAAAAAGTAGCGAAGTTAAGCCTTTACGGCCGAATCGAGAAAATTGACGGTGATAGATATAAGAAAGTTTGCGGACATATTGTAAGAAAATTTGGCAATGATAGTGTGCATATTATTAAGCAAATTGATTTTACCGTTGACGACGCATTACCACTGTATGGCATTATGATTGACATCATCGACACCGAATTAACTCTTATTGAGGCAGGAAAACGGCTTAACGAAATAAAACCCTAATTGGGATTCCGATCTAAACTTAGTGTCACGCTATACTCTGTTGCCTTTTGTTCTATCGCGTGCATCAGCAATTCAAGTTCAGTACATACAGAAAGGTTATGATATGCCATCCTGCACTTTGCTTGAAACACCCTGTTATATAAATCATTCAATACATCCCGCACTGTGAGACTGACAAAATCTTTTAAGTTCGCAGCTAAATGCAGCAACTCACTTGTTGCCTTATAAGTAGAAGAACTCAACTCTTCCGTGATGGACAAAAGTTGATTGGGAAAATCATCTCTCTCATTCGAGTTGGATTTATGTTTATCGCTCATACCCCGCACCTCGCAAATAGAATTTGATTATATTATATAGGACATTTCTCTAAATGTCAAGTAAAGGAGAAAAAATGATTGAAAGAGTAATGCAACTTATCAAGCAGTCTGGTTTAAGTGACAATGCTTTTGAAAAGCAACTTCATCTCTCGCAAGGGACAGTCGGAAATTGGAGAAGCGGAAGAAACAAGCTCTCAATGGAGGCAATCATTAAGCTCGCCCGCTACTTCAATGTCTCAGCGGACTACCTGCTCGGGTTGACGGACGAGAGAAAACCGCTTGAATGCCGCGATGTTGGGCAAGTTTCCACCACTACCACTGTTCCTGCCGTATTCGGTGAAATGCCTGACCTACTCTCGGAGGAACGGTTCGTCAATACGGCGAAGATATACCACGAGCTTCCTGATGAACTGCGTGAGCGGGCGTATATGCTTATCTACGGCATTGCGGTCGGACTTGGATTGAATGTTGAAAAAATTATTGGGAGATAATGATATGAAAAACATTTTGAAGAAACTTTCCCCTCTCTTTGCACTTGTCATGGTGTTTACAATGTGCTTTGCTGTTGCTGGGTGCAATAAGGAAGAAGAAAAAGAGTTTGAATTTACTGACGAAGTGCTTGCAAAAATTGATGATGAAAGTTTGTCAAGAGAAATATTGCAGTATTGCAACGATTTTTATGCGAATTTTCAAAAAGAGGTTGAAACAAAACTATATATCGAAAACGATAAAATATCTTCAACAATCGGAAGTCAGATAACGGATAAAATCAATGCTCTTGCTCTTCCATATTTTCTTAATGGAGATGAAGATGGCGCGAAAGAAATTGTGAAGTTCTTTTTACCGTTTACTACACTCATTGGAGAAAGGTCCGGGGAGTATCTCAAAACGAAATTCAACTTTACAACAGACGCAGAAGGGAACCCTATAAAAACACCAATTAGTCCTTTAAGTCAAACATATATTGATAACGTTAATGAACAATTTGACATACTCAAAAAAGATTACTTCAAAAAGTGAGGAATATATGAAAAATAAGTTAGTCTCGATTGGCTTTGCCATTATGATGATTGTTGGGATAGCACTTTTTATTTATGGTTGCACTATTAAGGTGCCGAGTGAAAAACTATCATATTACTCCAACAAAGACACAAGTAAGATTGAAGAATATGTCGGCGGAGATGCCTATAACTATATCATTGGGGCAGAAATTGTTGGAAGCAAGATTGTAGCCGCCGAAACAACGCGGGCAATATTCATCTGTACGGGTCTATTCATGGCAGCATTAGGCGGCGCAATTGTCGCTTATGAAGAACGGAAGGAGAGAAAAGAAAACACCAAGACAAACAATGAGGTCATAGCAAGCCCCGATACAAATGGCGAAACCAACGTCAATCCCGATTGAGCTAATCTACCGACTTTGGTATAATCTTCCCTATCACTATCTTTTAGGAGGAAATACCAATGAACCAGCTCGGTCAGATCATCGCACAGAAGCTCGAAAGCATCGAGCAAAGCGCACGGCACGCCCTGCGGGACGTGGAGGCCATACGGGGCGTTTGCATGGGCTATGCGGCGGCAATGTCGGACTTCAAAACTCCTCCCCCGCCGCAGCCATATCATTCAAGCAATGGGTTCCAAGAAATCGTTTCTGAACCTGCTATCGTCGGAAAGACGGTAGCCGAGATTATCGAAGAGGTGAAGAAATTGATAATTGAACTCAAAATAAAGGGTTCCGTCCGGGAACACAGGGACGGACTTATCAAATTTACAAGCACTGCGTTCGGGTGCGTTTATGGGCGCACAAAGGAGGAAATCGAGGAAAAGCTAAAAGAGAAGATCAAACAATTCAATAAAAACAATAAATCGTCAAAAGACAAGAAAACGAAAGTTGCTTCACCGTTGTTGTCGGAATTTTATCGTACAGACTATTTGCCGTTTAAAATTCGCGAGGGCAGGAACGCAAAAACTATCGAGGGGTACGAATGTCGAATAAGGTTTATCAAGAAAAGCAAGTTCGATAAGCCACTAAATTGGTATAAAGCGCAGGAAATCGAGAACTTCCTCTACTCTTTCCCGGAGCCACGGAAACGGCAAATTATGCGCGGGTTTTTGAATAATCTGTTTACACGCGCCGTAACGGCCTCACAAATAAAAATAAATCCTTGCAGCACCGTGGTGAAGCCAAAACACAAGCAAGGGCAAGGAACGGCATTCTCATTCAAAGAGCTAAACGAGTTCATAACAACCCTTGCAGCATATCCGCACTTGTCATACAACGACAAGTGCTATTTTATTTTCTGCCTACTTGTTGGAACGAGGCGCGACGAAGCCTTGACCGTTTCAGTGGATGACGTTGACTTTCAAAATAAAATTCTGCATATCCGAGGCACAAAGACGGCAGGATCTAACAGAGACGTTCCACTCACTCCGATTGTCGAAAAACTCCTACTCTCCCTTGGAATAAAGAGCGGGCGGTATTTCAAATCAATGTCGGAAGCGAAAGCCGATATTTGTTTCCGAAAGGTTTGGGAAAAAGAAAAAGGTCATAAGCTCCACGACTTACGACACACTTACGGAACTATTCAAATTTGCGCTGCAAAACAGGACGTTAAAACAGTCTCGCTCCTACTCGGACATTCGGGCGTGGAAATGACTTTGAAAACCTACACTCACCCTGAGCAGTTGGATAAAGGCACGTTTTTACGCGGCGACTTATCGGACGCGGATAAAATGACGATTTATAAAAGACAACACGACGAAATCCTGCAAATTATTGAAAAATTTATATGTGGCGATAGCGATTAAGAGGGCGATTTACCAAATTTTTACCAAAAAATCAGCAAAGAAAAGCCAATTTTTTGCTACTTTTTGTATCAAAATCAGCCCAAAATGAGCATTTTAGGGTAAAAATCGGGCAAAAACGGGAATCGCTAATTTTGGAAATCGTGTGACGGCTAATACCCGCCCGGAGGTTCAAATCCTCTTCTCTGCGCCATGGAGCGCCGTAAGGCGCTTTTTTTGTTTAAATAGTCCCGCCGATTTATCGGCGGGACTACACGTTTTGGCGCTTTATTTCGGGTTATACAGATATAATATTTACCGCTTTTATTCTTTCACGTAGTAAAGAATAATTATAAAATTTGATTTTAAATATAAATTTATAAACCGTATAAAATAAGTAAATTATTTTTCCGTTTTAGCCTCTTTCCCATTCAAATCATAAAGATACTTCAAGCCTTCGAGGGTCAATAGTTTATCCACGGAATCTATACAGGAAACCTCCCCCGCTATTACCTCGGAAAAGCCGCCCGTGGCTACTACTTTAACGTTTTCGCACTTCATTTCGCGCTTCATTTTTTTGACTATGTATTCGACTAAACCCGCAAAACCGAAGAATATGCCCGACTGCATGTTGGTTACGGTATTTTTGCCGATTACGGTTTTGGGGCGCTCTATCTCCACCCGAGGCAGCTTCGCCGTGCCGTTCACGAGACTGTCTAACGAGCCCTTTATTCCGGGCGCAATCACGCCGCCCACGAATTGGGATTTTTCGTCGATAGCGTTGAAAGTTGTCGCCGTACCGAAATCTATAATTATAAGCGGAAAGCCGTATTTTCTGACCGCCGCGACGTTGTTCACGACCCTGTCCGCGCCGACTTCTTTCGCGTCATCTACCTTTAAATTCAGTCCCGTTTTAAGCCCCGGTCCGAGCATTAAGGGCTTGATTTTCAGATAGGTTCCGCACATTCTTTCCAGCGTGTAGTCCAACGGCGGTACGACGGAGGAAATTATTCCGCCGTCGATATCCTTAACGTCTATGCCGTTGTTATCGAGAATGGACACCAGCTGAACGCCGTATTCGTCCGAAGTTTTTTTATGTTCTGTGGCCACGCGGAAGCTGAGTTTCAAAACATCGCCGTCGAAAACCGCAAATTTAATATTTGTATTGCCTACGTCAAGACAAAGTATCATTTTAATTCCTTTATATAGCTTCCTGCGCTTTCTCCGTATTCTTGATTTTTTTGGGAAGAATTTTTCCGCTCACCTTGCGCAAAACCGTTACGTAAATCGGCACGAGAACAAAGCAAGCGACAAGTTCTATGGGAAAATAGATTGAGACGGCTACGTTCAACAATGCAGACAGCGTTCCCATCGCATTGGAAGTCCAGATATTCACGGCAAAAAGATACAGCACGGTATTTGTAACCGAGCCCACCACTCCCGCGATTGCCGCAGGGAGCGCTTCTTTTACAAATTTATTCTTAACATTTTTAAATAGCTTCGAAAGCCCGAAATAGGTCCAATACGCCGTAATTCCTATAAAAAAGCGGGGAAGAACGCATATCAGCGGGTTGGCATAAAATAAAAAAAGCGAAGCAAAAATCAGGCAGAATATACAGCTGCTAACGCCCAGCAAAGTGCCGCCGATAAAACTTTTGCGCCAATCGTCGTAAATACTCAACGCAATGGCGACGGGCAGGGAAAGCACGCACGCAGTCATTCCTACGCCGGAAAGCAAAGTACCTTCAAGCAGAAAAAGGACGAATATCAGCGCAAGCATGACGCCGATAAATGCGACAAAATGAGCTTTGTCATTTTTCATAAAAAACCTCCGTCGGGTTCACTCAGGATACCCGCAGCAAAAAATTTATTATACTTTCACACGGTCGGATTGAGTATATCCGCCGAAAGTACCGAAATATTATATCATTACAAATTCGGTTTTGCAACCGTTTGAGGGGTGTAACATTTTCACGGCAAAAAAAATATTATTTAATATATACTATACTGCACGCAAAAAACATATTACATATCGGCGTGCAGCACTATCAGAGGAGGATTTATGAACATTTTTTCGCAATTTTGCGGCAACAACGGATGCCTTTGGATTTTGATTTTGTTACTTCTTGCGGCAAGCAGCGGTAACAGCCTTGAAAACATACTCGCGGGAAGCTGTACGCCCATTCTTATCGCGATACTTTACAGTATGTGGAGAAACGGCAGCCTTTCGCATTTGCTTTACGGGAGCAACAACGGCTGCGGTTGCAATAATAACTGATTCTGCGACGAAAGGGGCTGCCGAAAGGCAGCCCCTTATCCGTTTACGGAAATTCCGTTCATATACATATATTTATATACGGCGACTGCCGTTTTGGCGTCGGTAATTTCTCCCGTTCAAGCATTCCGAGCACCTTTGAAAGCGGTATAAATTCGGCGGTTAAAAATTCGCCTTCGTCAAGCTTTTGTACTGCGCGGCGGGCGTTCTCGGCAAGAAAAATATGAATTACCTCGTCCGTGTAGCCCGGCGAAGGATAGATTTCCGCCAAACGGACAAGTTCCGCTTTGAAACCCGTTTCCTCTTCCAGCTCGCGCGCGGCGGCGCGGACGGGTTCTTCGCCCGCGTTGAGTTTGCCCGCGGGAATCTCGTAAATTTCTTTACCGTAAGCGTAGCGGAACTGTTTGACGAGAAGCGCTTCCATATCACGAACGAGGAGCACGGCGGCGCCGCCGCAATGGCGCACCACTTCACGCTTGCTTATTTTTTTATCGGGAAGCTCGACATCGTCAACGTCAAGGGTAAGAATTTTACCCTTATAAATGGCGCTTCCTTTCAGTTTCTTTTCATAAAAATTCATTTCGACTGCCCGTAGGCGGCAATTTGCTGCAAAAGCGAGGTTACGCCGTCGCTGAGGCAGTTATTATATAGCACAAAATAGTTATACCCGCAGACAAGAGCGTTTATAAGCGGACGGTTGTCGTTTTTAACGGCGTAAAAAAGCTGGGTCAATATGGCGAGCGCGCCCTCTTTCTCCTCTTCGGGAATCTTTGCGTTTGTGGAGACGAACTGCTTTTCCTCCGAAATGGATAGGTCGATTGCCGTAAGAAGCCCCGACCTCAGCGCGCTTTGCGCGGGCGCGGTTCCGGGAACATATTCGGGCTTTTCCATTTCTTCTTTAAAACACAGCATAACTGTGTCCTGCATGGACTTAATCACAGTGTTGCAGAAAGCATGGAAGCTTGAAAAATAACTGCCGTCCTCGGGGAAATAACGGCGCAGAAATTCGTTGAAGTCCAGCGTATTGTTGTCAAATTCGACCAAAAGGCAGAACGAAAAGGCGAGAATCTGCGCGGGCTCCTGCGGCATTACCACATAGCTTCGGTTATAATAGCCGTCGTTTACCGTTAAAAGATATCTGGACCTCTCCTGCAAATAATTAAAATCCCTCGTCGCCACATTGAAAAGATTGTAAAGGTCGGGCGAGTTGACTATGCTCTTCAAAATATCCTTGATTTTTACGGGCGCCATTATGAACTTGCATTTTTTAAGTTCGTTGCATGCCTCCATAAAAGATAAAATCTGTTCTTTTGTTTCGCTCATTGCCTTTTCCCCTTGCGGTTTTTATTTATTATAACACACAAAATACAAAATTGATTATTTTTTTTAAGAAATTTCTTGATTTTCCGCGAAATATTATGTATAATATTTTCACCTTTCTTTTATTTTATAAAGAATTATAAGAGATTATGTTGTTAACAGGCGAAACTTCCACCAACAAGTTAATAATTCTTTTTGTCTTTGATAAGATGGAAAGCGCGCTGTCCGAAAGAACGATTGTGGATATGTGCACTTCTTCAAACAACTGGATGGGCTATATGGACTGCGTGAACGTCATTCACAAACTGATAGACGACGGTTTTATTTACATCGTCAACTCCGATTCGGGCGAGGACGAGGACGCGCTTTATACCATAACTCCGGACGGAAGAGAATCGCTTGCCAATTTCTACATAAACATTCCGAAGAGCGTCAGGGAAGAAATTTCGATTTTCGTAAAGAAAAACAGCGCCAGATACCGCAACAGGCAGGAATGTCGCAGCGATTATTACCAGAACATAGACGGCACTTTCACCGTTTCGCTGAAAATTCTTGCGCCCGTACAGCCCATGCTCGATCTTAAATTCGTCGTTCCCGACAAAAAAACGGCAAAAACGATTTATAAAAAATGGGAAGAAAAAGCCGCCGATTTATATTCGGTGATTTATGAAAGCTTGTGCGATTAGGAGGAAATATGTTTACTTATTCCACTTCGGGGACGTGTTCCCGCGTAATTTTATTCGACGTAAAAGACAATAAGCTGCACGGCGTTAAATTTATAGGCGGTTGCAGCGGAAACTTGCAGGGTATTTCCAAACTGCTTGAAGGCAGGGACATAGACGAGGTCGAAAAATTGCTTTCGGGCATAAAATGCCAGAACAACACTTCCTGCCCCGACCAGCTTTCAAAGGCGATTGCGGCGTATAAAAAATCGGTTGCAGAAGAGCAAAACTGAACATAAACGCGGAATTTTGGCGTATTTATAACATTATCCGCATAAAAATAAGCATACAAAAAGCGGGCGGCTGCGCCCGCTTTTTTAATTCGCGTTCAAAATTTTATACAGATTGCAGAATATCGTAAAAACCCTTTAAAGTCCCGTTTATATCGAAATAGTAGCATCTGCCCGCATAGCCGTTGTCCGAATTGTAGCGGATAAGATTGAAACCCGAATATGACGACTCCACCTGCATCAGCAGTTTTTCAAAGGGCATATCGGCGTAAACTATCCGCTTGCCGAAATCGAATTCCACCCAAAGCCCCTCGCACATAGCCTGACGGGTGTCCTTATCCAGGCTAACCGAAAATGCGGGCATCTCGCGCGCGTCGGCAAGCAGATTTACAAAACCTTTTATGACAAGCTCGAAACTCTTTTGCGAGGGCAGCAGGCGCACGTACGCGCCGTTGTTGTATATGCCTATTTTTTCGACTTCCCCGAAAAATTGCTCGATTTTCATTTCAACCATACCTCTATTTTTTCCGTTTAAGGAAAAATTTATGCTTTTTTGCTTAGATATTCGTTTATAGCTTTGGCTGCCGCCTTGCCCGCGCCCATGGCAAGTATTACCGTTGCGGCGCCCGTCACGGCGTCGCCGCCCGCATAGACCCCCTTTTTAGAGGTCTTGCCCGTGTTCTCCTCGACGATAATCCCGCCATGGCTGTTTACTTCAAGCCCTTCGGTAGTGTTTTTAATAAGCGGATTCGGGCTTGTGCCAATCGCCATAATCACACAGTCAACGGCAATCTCATATTCGCTGCCGGGCAGTTCCACAGGTCTGCGGCGCCCCTTTTCGTCGGGCTCGCCGAGCGCGCATTTGACGACGCGTATTCCGCTTACGAAACCGTTTTTTGGGTCGCGCTTGTCGGCGGGATTTTCATAGCCGAGTATTTCCACGGGGTTGCGCAAAAGCTCAAATTTGACCCCTTCCTCTTCGGCATGCTCCACTTCCTCGCGCCTGGCGGGCAGTTCCTGCATGGAACGACGGTAGATTATGTAAACGTTTTCGGCGCCCAGCCTTAAAGCTGTACGCGCGGCGTCCATAGCCACGTTCCCGCCGCCCACGACTGCCACGTTTTTCGCGTGCATAATTGGCGTATGGGAATCCGCTTTATAAGCTTTCATAAGGTTGGAACGGGTAAGAAATTCGTTGGCGGAATAAACGCCTTTCAGGCTTTCGCCCGGAATACCCATAAAACGGGGCAGCCCCGCGCCCGAACCTATAAAAACCGCTTCGTAGCCTTCTTCAAACAGTTCGTCAACGGTCAAGGTTTTGCCGATGACTACGTTCGTTTCTATATCCACGCCGTATTTTTTAAGCGTTTCCACTTCCTTTGCGACGATTTCTTTGGGAAGGCGAAATTCGGGTATTCCGTAAACAAGAACCCCGCCCGCAACGTGCAACGCCTCGAAAACCGTAACCTTATATCCCTTTTTCGCGAGGTCGCCCGCGCACGTCAGTCCGGAAGGACCCGAACCGACTACCGCCACCCTGTGACCGTTGGGTTCGGGTAGTTCAGATACTTCCCCGCAGTGGGCGTTATGCCAATCGGCGGCGAAACGTTCCAGACGGCCTATCGCTACGGGCTCGAATTTAACGCCCATGGCGCATTTGCTTTCGCATTGGGTTTCCTGCGGACAAACTCTGCCGCACACGGCGGGCAAGGACGAACTTTCCGAAATTATCCGATAAGCGCCTTCAAAGTCGTTTTGTTTGATTTTAGCTATAAATTCGGGTATTGAGATATTTACGGGGCAGCCTTCCACGCAGGGGCGATTTTTGCAGTTCAAACAACGCTGAGCTTCGAGTACGGCAATTTCGGGGGAGTATCCCAACGCCACCTCGCAGAAACTGCGGGCGCGGATTTTTGCGTCGGAAAGAGGCATTTCATACTTTTTGGGTTGCAGAGCCATTATTTAACTCCTTTGAAGAGATTGCACGCGGCTTCTCTCTCCCTTTTTTCAAATTCGGCGTACATGGAAGAACGCGCCACCGCCTCGTCGAAATCCACCTCGTAACCGTTGAAATCCGGACCGTCAACGCAGGCGAATTTTGTCTTTCCCCCGACCGTCAAACGGCAGCCGCCGCACATGCCCGTGCCGTCTATCATTATGGGATTCATGGAAACCGTTACGGGTATTCCGTACGGCTTTGCGGTCTGTACCACATACTTCATCATCACAAGCGGACCTATCGCTATTACTTCGTCGTATCTTTCTCCGCTTTCGAAAGCTTCATTCAACGGCTCTGTAACAACGCCCTTCCTTCCGTAACTGCCGTCGTCGGTCATCACGGTAAGTTTATCCGAACAAGCCTTGAATTCCTCTTCGAGTATCAATAAATCCTTGCTGCGGAAACCGACTACGGTATGCACCATTGCGCCGAGTTTATGAAATTCCTGCGCAACGGGCAAGGCTATCGCGCAGCCCACTCCCCCGCCGACTATGCAGACATTTTTTATTCCTTCCGTACGGGTCGGACAGCCGAGAGGACCTACGAAATCCGATATATATTCCCCTTCTTCCTTTCTGTCGAGGGACATGGTAGTAGCCCCGACTAACTGAAAAATTATCTTAACCCAGCCCGCGTCTCTGTCGTAACCTGCGACGGTGAGGGGAATCCTTTCGCCGTCAGAGTCTGCGCGCAATATTATGAACTGCCCCGCCCGCGCCTTTTTTGCGACGAGCGGAGCATAGATATCCATCATTGTGACCGTCGGGTTAAGGCGGCGCTTTTTCAAAATTCGGTACATTTTACGTCACTTCAATTCCTTTATACGTTTAATCCATTGAAAAGGAAAGGGCGCTTTTTCTTCCGTCGAATATTCGATTTTCCGTATCACGCCCTCTTGCAAATTGTTATGTTTGCCTAACGGCGCCGTAACCCGCCCGCCGACCTTTGCGCCTTTAAAATCGCAAAGATACCAATAGGTAAGTCCCACCACGTTGGGGTCATCGGGAAATTCAACCGCAACAAAGCAAAACAATTCTTCCATAGC